>JAZNGS010000144.1:0-2031 GCA_045576555.1 Clostridia bacterium
GTACTTTTGGTCATTCAAAAGTACATATCTATAAATTATAACTTTATGTCCTTTTGTGTGGACAAAAGAACTAAAAACCATTCAAGAGGGAGTGCCCTCTTGAAAAACTCCCCATACGCATGCTCGCCAAAGTGCATTAACAATGCACAAGCGAGCTGTTAACGAGTGCTTGCCCAAACAGGCGGGCAAAAAAAAGCCCGCAATAGTGCGAACATCTTCGCCTATTTTTTAATAAAGTTACTCGTGGCATTTATGCCACTCCCTTTTTTGTAGTGCATCTTGGTTGGGAAAGGCTTTTGGAGCACCTTTAGTGTGCGGGCCTTTTATCTAAAAGGGGTGTTTTTTAAGAGGGTACACCCTCTTAAATGACTTTTCGTACTTTTGGTCATTCAAAAGTACATATAAAATGTGGTTATATTTTTGACAAAACAAAAAAACAGCAAGGACTTTTGTCCTTGCCATTCATATGTTTTCTTAAATTAAGCTGAGTAAACACTGCATTGTGTCTTATCTCTGCCCTTTCTTTCAAACTTAACCTTACCGTCGATAAGAGCGAACAATGTATCATCACTGCCGATACCAACATTGTTACCAGGGTGGATTTTTGTTCCGCGTTGTCTAACAAGAATGTTTCCTGCTAAAACAGCCTGTCCGTCAGCTCTCTTAACTCCAAGTCTCTTTGACTCTGAATCACGACCGTTCTTTGTACTACCCATACCTTTTTTATGAGCCATTTAAAACACCTCTGCTTTCTGTTAAAATTTCGCAAAATTATGCGTTGATAGATTCAATTGTTACCTTTGTGAAAGGTTGTCTGTGACCTTTCTTTTTACGCTCGTTTTTCTTTCTCTTCATCTTGAAGACATAGATTTTCTTTGCTTTGCCTTGCTTTTCAACCTTAGCAACAACATTAGCGCCTGCAACAACAGGAGCACCAACTGTAACATTTTCGCCATCAGCCAAAACCAAGACCTTGTCAAAAGTAACTGTTTCACCTTCAGCAACATCAAGCTTTTCGATGTAAATAACATCACCTTGTGATACCTTGTACTGCTTTCCGCCTGTTTCGATTACTGCGTACATAAAAACACCTCCTTATAATATGAAGTCACGCTATCATAGGTATTGCTTTCGCAAGTTTAAAACCCAATCTATGCGGATACTGCAATAGTATAACAGATTTTTATGTGATTGTCAAGTGTTTTTTTATTATTTTAAGTTTTATTTGACAAAGATATACATATATGATAAAATTTCCTTAATATAATCAAGGAGAAAATGCGAATGTTTTTATATAATGTTGCAAGAAAAATTAACGCTAAAATAAAGAAATATAAAAAGGCACAAAACGGAAAATTTCTGTCACCTTGCAGACGAATTGAATTTGTCAATCCGCCGAGCGAGGGAAGATTTGTTGCAATGACCTTTGACGATGGTCCGACAACACTTCCGACCACATCAGATGCATCAATCGGACTCACTGCATCTTTATTGGATACACTCAAAAAATATGATGCAAAGGGCACTTTTGATGTTATTGGCACAACTCATAACAACTACCCTGATAAAGAGGGCGAGCTCGGAAATTTCACATGGAGCGGTGTTCATTTTGACCACTACCCAAAGTATAACGATGACCTGTCAGCAGGAGCAGTCAACTGCCCTGATTTAATTGAGAGAATATTAAAAGAAAACCACGAAATAACAAGCCATACCTACACTCATCGTTTATTTGGACCTATGAGAGCTGTATATGGCGGAAGAATTCATTTTGACAAATTGTCCGAAGTTGTTTCGGACCTTGAAAAGTTGCACTCATATATGAAAGAAAAATTTGGTTATGAGATAAAACTTTCAAGACCT
Source organism: Clostridia bacterium (assembly GCA_045576555.1). Classification (GTDB taxonomy): domain Bacteria; phylum Bacillota; class Clostridia; order UBA1381; family UBA1381; genus RGIG1988. The sequence continues at coordinate 1,864 of JAZNGS010000144.1, forward strand.
CCCCACTATATAGATAAAATCCCTGACGGTTCAAGTTCTTATGATGCATACAGAATTATGGGCTACAACTATATGGCGGCAAGTTTTGACGGAGCAGGCTGGCAACCGCTTGACAGCTACGAAAAAGAAGTATCAGCTATGATTGAGCCTTTGAAAAGGGCTTTGGAA
>JAZNGS010000145.1:0-3478 GCA_045576555.1 Clostridia bacterium
ATTATTTCGCTACTTGTTGTTATTATAATAAATGCATGAGGATCTATCTTCTTGATTTCATTTCTTAATCTAATTGCTTCCACACGCTTGCAGACAGTATGTATCATTGTTTCCTCTTCTTTTGTATATTCTCCTATAACAGAGTTGACAGTCACACCATGATGTAAGCTATTAATTATAAAATCTGATATTTCTTCTCTTTTCTTTGTAATAACGATAAAATACTTGCAAGTGTTAATATTTTCAATCACAGCATCTACAATAAATGCTTTAGAGAACAATCCTAACACCGAAAATAGTCCTGCTTGAACATCATAGATATAAAACGATCCAAAAGCAACAATACAATCCGCAATAAGTAATGATTTTCCAACATCAAGCGATGTGTATTTTTTTAAAATTAAAGCAACGATATCTGTCCCTCCGGATGAAGCCCCGCTATTAAATATAAACGCAGAACCAATAGATGTTAAAAGCATTGCATATATAAGTTCAAGCAACGGTTGATTTGACAGAGGTTGTGTAAGAGGAACAACAATTTCTAAAACATAAGTTATTGCCGAATAAAACATACTGCAATAAAATGTCTTCAGTCCATTTTTTCTTCCTAAAAATATAAAACCAATTAAAAACAATGCAATATTCAATATCCAGATCCATGTTCCAGCACTAATTGGTGTTATAGGTGCCAGTAATGTGGCGATACCTGTTACTCCGCCAGTAACAAATCCATTTGGAATCTTAAAAAAATAAACTCCCATAGAAAGCAAGATGCATCCAAATGACATCACAAAAAAATTCTTTATTGTTTTCATTGTTTATCCTCTGTTTTCATGCTTATTTTATCATTTTTTTGCTACTAATCAATTAATTAAAATTATACTATTTTGATTATATCATACAACATGTCAAAAAAACAATAGCATTGCACAATTTGTATAATTTTTGTAACATTGTTACAATTTTACGCAATATATTGTGTTTATAGTGAATCTATTTGCTACATTTGAAAACCTTTGTTTCCCTTGCAGGCATATTAATATAATAAATTCCTTCTTCGGAATTATAATGTTCTTCAAATAACCCATTTTCCAGCTCAAGCTCACGAATATTAAATCGTGCAAGGTCTAATCTGAAATATTCATTTGTGTCGGAAAAATTTGAGCATACAATATGAATATCATCATCAATCCATCTTATAAATCCATAACCATTATTAATCTTATATATAGCCTCAAACTCACCCCCAATAAATGCATGATAACTTTTTCTCAACTTCATTGTCGTTGAATACCAGTCTTTTAAATCAATATTCTTATTATCCCAATCAAAGCATTGTCTGCAAAAGGGATCGCCATAGCCCTGCATTCCAATTTCATCACCATAGTAGATGCAAGGAACACCAGGCATAAGCATCTGCATAATAACAATTTGTTTTACCTTTTTTAATGCTTTTTGATATTCTTCATCCGAAAGTTTGAATTCGGCCATAAAATCTTTATTAACTGAATTTTTATCAGGTGCAGAACTAACAGCGGTAATTATTCGCTCAACATCGTGAGTAGACAATATATTTAACAAAGAATAGTACGCCTGCCTTGGATAATTTTCTTTAATACTCATTATTCTATTGTCAAATTCTTCGGCGTTAACGTTGTTTTTTGCAAAATCAATCAGAGCAGAACGCAAAGGATAGTTCATAACAGAATCCAGTTCTTCACCTAAAAAATATTCTCTTGTTTCCCCATATGAGCATTTATTAGACGCATCTTCCCATACTTCACCAATTATTACTGCATCTTCATCAACACTTTTAACTGCTTTTCTTAATTCCTTCACAAAAAATCCGGGCAATTCATCAACAACATCTAATCGCCAACCACCTGCTCCCTGTTTTATCCAATGCTTTACAACAGAATCATCATCTTTTAAGATATAGTTTTGGTAGTCTTCAGAATTTTCATTTATATTTGGCAGTGTCTTCATTCCCCACCAAGAGTCATATTCATTCGGCCAATTATTAAAATTATACCACTTATAATATTTTGAGGCCTTTGATTGATATGCACCTATGGAGTCATATTTTCCTTCTTTATTAAAGTAAATGCTGTCACTTCCGGTATGATTAAAAACACCATCAAGTATTATTCTTATACCATACTCTTTAGCTTTTTCGCATAGTAGAGAAAAATCCTCATTGGTTCCAAAGGATGGGTCAATTTCCATATAATTTCCCGTGTCATATTTATGATTTGAATTTGCCTTGAATATGGGATTTAAATATATTGTACCAACACCCAAATCTACCAGATAATCCAGATTATCAATAATGCCTTTTAAATTACCGCCAAAAAAATCATTTGCAAGATATTCTCCTCCAAACTGCTCTTTTTTATAATAAGGCAATTCTCCCCAATTTCTTTTAATGATGTCATTTCTCTCGCTCAAAAAATCACCTGTTCCATTTGCAAACCTATCAGGGAAAATTTGATATACAATTGTGTTTTTAAACCATTTCGGAGTTTTGAATTCACTTGAATAAACTGTTATTTGATAAAGATTTTGGGGTTCTTCAAAATATATATCGCCTATACCACCAAGTCGGTTTTTGTTATTAGCATAATAGATTCTTCCATTTGCGTTGGATATTTCAAAATAGTACCAAAGATTTCCCACTCTGTCAGGCGTTACAAGTTCAGTCTCATATATACAAAATCCACCGATTTCATATATATATGCCATATTCAAAAAATGTTTTTCGCCCAAAAACTGATAATGCACTCTGACAAAATCAGGAATTCCTCCCTGTGAAATTCCTAAACGAAGTTTGACCTTTGTTCCTGTTGTCACAGCGCCAAACGGATTACGGTAAAATTCCATTCTTGAATTATGTTCAATTTTCATAGACTACACTCCAAAAGACATAACCCCCTGCACTTTGCAGGGGGTAGGATTATTACTTTATTTTTTTCAAGTGCCAGATTTTATCATTATATTCATTGATCGTTCTGTCACTTGAGAAGTATCCTGAACATGCAGTATTCATAACTGCTTTCGATACCCACTTTTCTTTATCTTCATAAAGATTTGATAATGTTTCCTGCATATTGCAATATTCTTCAAAATCTCTTAAGACCATATATATATCAGGATTGCCATAATCCCCGAATAATAAGGTCTGATATAAATCCTTGAAAATCTGTGAATTTCCGTCAGAAAATTCACCGTTAACAAGTTGGTCTAACACCTTACGAAGCTTTTCGTTTGTAGCATAAATATCTTTCACTTCATCGGAGTTGTTATATTTAAGTCTTGCCTCAACCTCGTCTGCCTTTAAACCAAAGATAAATATGTTATCTTTTCCAACCTGTTCGAGCATTTCAACATTAGCACCATCCAATGTTCCAATTGTCAAAGCACCATTTAGCATAAATTTCATATTGCCTGTTCCTGATGCTTCCTTACCTGCTGTTGAAAT
>JAZNGS010000146.1:0-4051 GCA_045576555.1 Clostridia bacterium
TTTACAGTTTTCCCTGACAATTTTTCATCAATTTCTATTTCTATCTCTCTCATAACTAATTTCCCACACTAAAATTTACATATTTAGTATAATCCTTTTTTATTTCAAAGTCAACACCAAAAAATATGATTTGCATATTATGTTATATAGAGTAAACCTCTTATGAAAGGAAGGATTTTTAGTGTGTAGAGTATCTGTAATAGGCGGAGATTTAAGACAACTGACGCTCGCAGAGCTTATGGCTAAAGACGGATATGATGTCAAGGTCATTGGCTTTGGCGAAAACTCTATGTCATCAAAATATAAGACTGCAAATGATTTTGAAAGTGTGGCAGAAAGTGAAATTATAATACTGCCAATGCCTGTAACACTTGATAACAAAACAATTAATGCTCCATTTGAGCAAAAACCAATTGAATTAAGAGCCTTATCTAAAATAATCAAGAAAGACTCTTTGATTTTAGGCGGTCGAATTAATGAAGGCATATTAAAATTTTTTAAAAATAACAAATGCATTGATTACTATAATCGCGAAGAATTGATGATTAAAAACGCTGTTCCGACAGCAGAGGGTGCAATAGAAATAGCTATGGCAGAAACTGCAATAACATTAAAGGAAAGTAAATGCCTTATAATTGGATACGGAAGAATAGGAAAGGTTCTTTCTGCTCTTTTAAAATCATTCGGAGCAGATGTGTGCGTATCAGCAAGAAAATATTCAGATTTGGCGTGGATAGATGTGAACGGATACAAGTCCGTACATAACGATAATCTTAAATCAGTTGCAAGCAATTATGATTTAATTTTTAATACAGCTCCCGCGCTTATTCTTGATGAAGAAATATTAAAGACAATCAATCCTGATTGTGTTGTTATAGATTTGGCATCAAAACCCGGAGGCGTAGATTTTGAAAAGGCAAGGGATTTGGGCTTAAAGGTAATCTGGGCATTGAGTCTTCCAGGAAAGTGTGCGCCGTTATCATCAGGAAAAATTATAAAGGAAACAGTTCTCAATATATTGCACGAAGAGGGGGTGTAGAAATTGGAATTATCTGGTAAAGCCATAGGCTTTGCAATGTGTGGCTCATTTTGTACCTTTGAAAAAATATTAAAAGAGTTAGAAGTTCTTTCTAAAACTGATGCCAACATTTTTCCGATTATGAGTGAGACCTCATACTTGACAGATACTCGATTTGGTAAAGCAATTGATTTTCAAAACAGGATAAAAGATATGACTAAAAAAGAAATCATCAAATCAGTTAAAGAAGCCGAGCCAATAGGACCAAAAGGCTATCTTGATATATTAGTCATTGCTCCCTGCACAGGAAATTCTCTTGCAAAATTAGCTAATGGAATTGCCGACAGCTCTGTGACAATGGCTGCAAAGGCACATCTTCGCAATGATAAACCCATTGTTATAGCAGTTTCAACAAATGATGGTTTGGGAAATGCCGCAAAAAATATCGGCGCATTGTTAAATTATAAGAATATTTATTTTGTTCCATTCCGACAGGATGATTATATTAACAAACCAAATTCACTTGTTGCAGATATGTCAAAGATAAAGGAAACAATCGAAATGGCTTTGGATAGAAAACAACTCCAGCCGGTACTGTGCTGATTATATATAATCACAAAAGAAAGCCCTCGAGCATTCGGCTTGAGGGCTTTTCTACATTTGGTTATTCTTTTCAATCAGCTTTTTTAATTCTTTTTGTGTTTCTTCCACTTCATTATAAAATTCTCTTGCAGAAACCCTTTGCGCTCCTGTTCCGAATATTATCATTTGAACAAGATTATCAGATGTTGCAACTCTCACGCGATAGTCCTTAACTAATTTTTGAGTTGTTTTTTCGATGTAGGAATCAGCTGTTTCTGCTTCTTTTGTATACACAACATTAATTCCGTGCACCTTTTCAATCTCTCTTTGGTTTCCTTTGACTTTGTACGCATCAAAAACAATAATTACATTGTTTTGTTTCATTGCCTGATAATTTGCAATCTTGTTTATTAATAACATTCTTGCATCGTCTATGCTTTCTTTTGCTATTTCCTTTAAATCTTCCCACGCAAAAATGATATTATATCCGTCAATCAAAAGATATTCAGGAAGAATTTTAACGGGTTTTGCTTTGTATTGAGGTTTCTCTTTTTGAGTTCTTATAATTCCTTCCGACTTTCTCTGGATTTTTCCATATGTTCTTTCAAATATCCTCAAAAGCTCCGACTCATCAGCAATCATTTCGCTTGCTCTTTTGACACTTGGAACATATTCCTCTTTTTGTTTGAAAATCTCCGGTTTTTCAAGATGCATATAATCAAAAACTTCGTCCCATTTAACCAAGAAACCGCTTCCATGCGAGCAAAATACAGAGTCCGCTGTGTTTTCAATATCCGCATCGCAATTATAATTAAATTCTTTTATTATCTTTTCCTGGTCTGCACAAGGCTCATAACCCTTAAAGAAACAGCTTATGTTTCCTCTGCCATGGGTGTATAGAGTTATCTCTTTTTGATAATCTCTTATTTCCTTGATAGGTGCGCTTCCGCAAATTTTTGAATTATCGCCAATAGTTAATGGAGCCTCAAATGTTGCACCCATCATTTGCAGGTCGGTCATAGCCTTACCTGTGTTCTCAAGCGGGACAGTTATTTCAAAATCATACCAAGGCTCTAAAACAACACTCTCTGCCTGACGGAGTCCCTGTCTTATCGCACGGTATGTCGCTTGTCTAAAATCTCCGCCCTCCGTGTGCTTTTGATGCGCTCTGCCATTTACCAATGTTATCACAACATCGGTTATAGGCACTCCGCACAATACTCCGATATGCGTCTTTTCCTGAAGATGCGTCATAACAAGTCTTTGCCAATTTCGCTCTAAAACATCTTCACTGCATTTTGTTTTAAAAACTAACCCTGAACCCTTTTCGCCAGGTTCAATTAACAAATGTACCTCTGCATAATGCTTTAATGGCTCATAATGACCTACACCAAGCACTTTGTTTTTTATCGTTTCTTTGTATATCACACTCCCGTGCTCAAATTCTACCAAAAGCCCAAATCTGTCGTTTAGTATTCTTTTTAATACCTCTAACTGAATTTCTCCCATTAACTGCACAGTTATTTGTTGTGTGTATTCATTCCAGAGAATGTGTAGCTTTGTTTCCTCTTGTTCGAGTTTTTTTAATATCCCTAACGCAGCGTGAGCGTCTACATCTTTGGGAAGTTTTATTGTGTATGAAAATATCGGCTCGGTTATAAGTTCTGCAAAACTTTTTTCAAAACCTATTCCCTCTCCGCATTCAAACGATGAAAGACCTGTTACTGCGCATACATCTCCTTGGAATGCCTCCTGTGCATTTTCATACTTTTCACCGGAATAAAATCTGATTTCATTTATTTTTTGGTTATTTAACTGACTTTTAACTTTTATGTTTCCGCCTGTTATCTTCATATAAGTCAGTTTTTGACCTTTATTATCTTCGCCTATTTTAAAAACCCTTGCACCAAATTCGTCATTTTTTACTTTTTGTTCAGTGTATGTGTCAATTTCATTTAAAAATTCCAAAACACCATCATTTTTTAGTGCCGAGCCAAAGTAGCAAGGAAAAATATGTCTTTTTAAAATCGCTTTTTTAACTGAATTTGTTTCGACTTTCTCATTTTCCATATACTCGTTTAATAATTTTTCATCGAGCATAGAAACATTTTCATAAAAATCTTCGTTTTTATCCGAAAAATCAACACAGGCATCACTCAATTTTTCTCTTAAATTCTTGATTAATTCCTGCTTGTTATTCTCGGATAAGTCCATTTTATTGATAAATATAAAAGTTGGAATATTATAATGCTCCAACATTTTCCATAGAGTTTCAGTGTGACTTTGAACTCCGTCTGTTGCACTTATCACAAGTATTGCATAATCCAAAACACTCAATGTTCTTTCGGTTTCCGCTGAAAAATCAACATGGCCAGGGGTATCCAAAAGAGTGATTTTTGTATCGTTCAAATTTATAATTGCTTGTTTTGAAAAAATTGTTATTCCCCTGTC
>JAZNGS010000147.1:0-5344 GCA_045576555.1 Clostridia bacterium
TGTAAATGCAGGAGAAACAACCGGGTCAGCTAATTCCCAGATTTTTCCCTGAGGATCTTTGAAAGCACCATCGCCATAAACCATAACCTCAACATGTTTTCCTGTCAATTTCATGATTTCTGCCTGGATGTCTTCTACTAAATCCTGACATTCGTTAGGGAAGAGTTTAATCTGGTCTTCTGTAGATTTGTTAGAACCTAATAAACCATATTTTGTATTAAAACCGCTATTGTTTATAGGTGCAGTCATAATATCATCCAATCCACATACTCTTTTTGCACCTGCATCTTTTAAAATACGCTTTGTGCGTGCACGAGTATGAATGTCGCAGTTTAATACACTGTCGGTATATTTTAAAATCACACGAGGATCGTTTGCTAAGATAATCTCTGCCTCTGCGCCACAAGAGCGAATCAAATCACCATAATAGCGAACATAGTCTACACCTGTAAATGGGTGAGGATTTTCTCCGAATAATTCGCGATATTTCTCTTCTGTTAAAACATCAGAATAAGGGTTGATTCCTGCTTCATCCAACTGGTCCAATGACACCAATGCATTTCCAACCTCATCACTTGGATAATTAAGCATTAAAACAATTTTTTTAACACCCATAGCAATTCCGCGAAGACAAATTGCAAATCTGTTTCGGCTTAAAATCGGGAAAATTACACCGATTGTGTCACCGCCCAACTTTTCTTTTACATCTTGCGCAATAGCATCAACAGAAACATAGTTTCCCTGTGCACGAGCAACAATTGATTCTGTAAGAGCAACTACATCCTTATCGCGAAGAGCAAAGCCTTCTGCTTCAGATGCTTCAACAACACTATCAACAACAATCTTTGCAAGATTGTCCCCTTCTCTTATAATAGGACAACGAATACCTCTTGATATTGTACCGGTTCTTCTTTCCATAGTTTTTTCCTCCTGGATATTGACTTTTTTAACCTCTTTTATTATAATACATTTATAGTTATTAGTAAAATAGATAATTCTTACAACAGTGATAAGGAGAGCTTATATGAAAACAAAACTCGATTATTATAAAATTTTTTACGAAACTGCTCGTTTTGAATCTTTTTCAGCCGCTGCAAATCACTTATATATTTCCCAATCAGCAATCTCTCAATGCATTCATCAGCTTGAAAATGATTTAGATACTCAACTTTTCATTCGTTCACGCCGTGGTGTGCATTTGACGCAGGAAGGAAAGCTCTTATTTCAAAAAGTTGAAAGTGCATTACAGACACTCGAACAAGGGGAAACCTTGCTCGCAAGATTACATCATTTAGAAAGCGGAACATTGGTAATTGCCGCAGGTGATACAATTACCTGTAATTATTTGCTGCCATATCTAAAACAGTTCCATGCTGAATATCCTAATATCCGTATCGAAATGGCAAACTCCTATTCCTCACATATGCTTCAATTAGTAAAAGAAGGCAAAGCAGAGCTTGCCTTCGTTAATTTGCCTGTTGAAGATGATGAACTGTGCATAGAAAAATGTATGGAAATTCACGATATTTTTGTATGCGGTCCAGAATATCAGCAAAAATCAAGTTACACATGGGACGAAATAGCTAATGAGCCTCTAATTCTTTTAGAAGAAAATTCCATATCACGCCGTTATTTAAATGAACAATTCAAAAAACAAGGCATTACCCTAAACCCACAAATTGAATTTGCAGCACACGAACTACTAACTCGTTTTGCTTCAATCTGCCTTGGTATTTCCTGCGTGGTGGAAGAATTTTCAAAAGAAAGTCTGGAACAGAGTATTATCCACAAAATGAACCTAAATCCACCATTGCCACCAAGACATATTGGTTATGCATATCTAAAGCAATATCCACTTTCGTTACCGGCACAGGCCTTTTTAAAACTTATTCAAAATTCAAGTTTGAGTTAAATAGGATATTTCGTGACTTGTTAAGTATCTCCAACGACCTAAAGGCAATGTTCCGAGCTCAACTGTTCCTATTTTTATTCTTTCAAGCTCTGCAACTTTACATCCGACTGCCTCAAACATTTTTCTTACCTGTCTGTTTTTACCTTCGTGTATTGTTATCTTTATTTGGGTAACTCCTTTTTCACACGAAATCATTTCAACTTCAGCAGGTGAGGTTTTAAAGTTGTCCTCAATAACCACCCCACCTCTTAACTGTGCAAGACCTTTTGGAGTTATTCCACCCTTTATTGTTGCAATATAAGTTTTATTCATATTAAATTTCGGATGTGTCACTTTGTAAGTAAAATCACCGTCATTTGTAAGTAACAAAAGCCCTGATGTGTCATAATCAAGCCTGCCCACAGGAAAAATTCTTGCCTTTATTTCTTCACCAATAAGGTCTAAAACTGTTGGTCTTTCAAATTGATCTGATACTGTTGAGACATATCCGACAGGTTTATTTAACATAATATAATATTTTTTTGTTTCAGGGCTGATAATTTTATCATCAACCATAACTGTATCAGCACCAATTTCAACTTTGGTTCCAAGCTCGGTTATCTTTTTATTGTTAACCATAACTCTTCCCGCAGAAATCATTTCCTCTGCCGACCTTCTTGATGCAACACCGCTCATTGCTATATATTTTTGAAGTCTTACTATCTCACCCATATTTTTTATCTCCGATTGTGTATTTATTAGCTAATATTATATATTATTTTTGATAATTAAGCAATAAAATTTTGATAATTTTTAATATTTGTCCAATAAATCCTTTTTTATCACTGTTTTGTGCTATATAATCTGTATCAGCAACCAAATCAACATTCTTTAATATAACATCATTATAAAAAATTTCTGCATACCCTATTTTCTCACCCTTATAGACATTATATCTCGGATTGTTTATTGTATGTAAAACAACATTTACCTTGCTTTTATCGTTATTTTTGCTTGTTATATGCACATCCTCTGCCAACAATGCATTTAATCCGCCATCAAATGATTTCAAAATATCTCCTTTTTTCATAATTAAATGCTTTTTTACATTTTCAAATCCGTAATCAAGCATTTTTATATGGTCATCCCAATCACTTGGTGCATTCAAAGTAACAGCAATAAGTGTTACTCCATTTCTTTCGGCGGCTGAAACAAGACATCTTCCCGTCCTTTTAGTGTACCCTGTTTTAACACCAATACAACCATCATAATTCCATAAAAGCTTATTATGATTTTTCAAATATGTTATACTGTCACCGGTATCTATTTCTTCATTTTTTGTAGAAACAATTTCTCTAAAATTCTCATTTTTCAAACCATAAGAGGTTATCAATGCCATATCATATGCTGTTGAATAATGACCGTCTGCATCAAGACCATTTGCATTTTTAAAGGAAGTATTTTTTGCACCTATCTCGTTCGCCTTTTGAGTCATCATTTTTGCAAATTCTTCTGCCGTGCCACCTATATGTTCTGCAACTGCACAGGCTGCATCATTTCCTGAATTTAGCATCATTCCATACAAAAGATTTTCCATAGAAACCTCATCACCTGTTTTTAAATATATCGAAGAGCCCTCTTGCAAGCTTGCATTTGCAGAAACAGTAACAATTTCATCAGCTTTTGAACTTTCCAAAGCCATAATTGCGGTCATAATTTTTGTGGTACTTGCCATCGAATGTCTGTTGTATGCGTTGTATTCATAAATAACTTCATTTGTTTGGGCATTGATTAAGCAGGCACATTCTGCTGAAATATCAAGAGCTTTTGCAGCAATTGGATTTGCATACAACAACAAACTTAAAAAAATAAAAAGTCTTTTCACAAATATCACCTCAAAATAATTTATGAAAAGACAATTTATTTAATTCTATTTTAATTGCAAAAATAAATCAGTTTTTTTCTTTTTTGCATTTTTTGTGCATGGTAGATGAAAATCAGGACTGATTTTACCTATTCCAATACCGAATTTTTGTCGTAAATCTTCTAAAGATTTGATATTAAAATCTTTTATTATTCGTAGCAATAGCATCGCACAGGCATACGCATCATCATTAGCACAATGGTGAGAAAATCGGAGTTCCAAAAACTCTGCCATTGCATTCAATTTATGGCTTGGCAATTCAGGATATGCTTTTTGAGAGAGTTTTACTGTGCAAAGATATGAAAAATTCGGAAATTCAAGTTTATACATATCAAGGGTTTTTAATAAAACTCCTATATCAAAACTTGCATTATGAGCAACTATAATTCTGTCATTTAAATAAGGAAAAATCTCTTTCCAATATTCTTTAAATGTCGGTTTATCTATAACCATTTCAGGAGTAATATTATGAATTTTTATATTATGTTCATTAAATTCAAATGGTTCTGGTCTTATCAAAAAATCTTTTCTCTCTATTACTTTATTATCACTAACAACGCATATTCCCATACTGCAAATACCATTTGCGCCTGATGTTGCAGTTTCAAAATCAATTGCCACAAAATCCATTTTTTACTACTCCCTCCTTTCATAAATTGATGTTTGGCACAAATGTACCAAACATCATCATAATAATATTAAAGTTTCTTTGTTTCAACCTCTTCGCAAATCTTTGTAATAAAGTCTTCAATGCTCATAGCACCAATATCACCGTCTTTTCTTGAACGAACGGATACCGTGTTATTCTCAATATCCTTATCACCGATAACAAGCATATATGGAACTTTTTCAAGTTGAGCTTCTCTGATTTTATAACCAATTTTTTCTGAACGGTCATCGACTTCGATACGAACTATACCTGCTGCTTCAAGTTTTTTCTTAACATCATAGATATAATCAAGATGTCTGTCTGCAATAGCAAGCATCTTAACCTGAACAGGTGCAAGCCAAACTGGACACGCTCCTGCATATTTTTCAATCAACAATGCCAATGTTCTTTCATAGCAACCTATTGAAGTTCTATGGATAATATAAGGATTTTTCTTTGTTCCGTCTTTATCAACATATTCCATACCAAACTTTTGGGCAAGCATCTGGTCAATCTGAATTGTTATGAGTGTATCTTCCTTACCGTGAACATTCTTAATTTGAATGTCAAGCTTTGGACCATAGAAAGCTGCCTCACCAATACCGATTTTATATGGAATTTCGAGATGGTCAAGAATTTTTTGCATAACGCCTTGAGCCTCGTCCCATTGTTCCACAGTGCCAATATATTTTTCTTTATCTTCAGGGTCCCACTGTGAAAATCTATATGATACATCTTCCTTTAGTCCAAGAGTTTCCAACATAAAGTTAGTAAGCTCCAGACAACCCTTAAATTCGTCCTCCAACTGTTCAGGAGTACACATCAAATGTCCTTCGGAAATTGTGAATTGTCTTACTCTTATAAGACCATGCATTTCGCC
>JAZNGS010000148.1:0-18490 GCA_045576555.1 Clostridia bacterium
CCATACTCGATGTCATACTCAAAACATTATGGCTTATTATTAACACTTTTTTCTGCACCCTAAAGACCTCCTAAACATATTGGCTATAATCATTTTCAACATCATATATCATTGCATGAACTGCAGCTTTTTGCTGTTCCTCTGATGGCAATTTCATATAATCACCATAGCGGTATTCAAGATATTCCTTTATTTTTGCAGGACCTAAAAGCATATGTCCTTCAAAACTAATTCCTTCACATTGGTCAAAAAAGTCCTTTTCAAATATACCACTTCTGAATTTTGCAGGAGTTATAAAATAACACCAAGAATAGTCCTTAGTTAAATTATCATACTTATAAATGTTCTTATAGCACCACTTTGCAATTAATCTGCACGGAATCACTTTTAAACTTTTCAAAATCACGTTTTGTACACTTGTTTTTGGTTTCCAGTTTCTTTGAGATAATGCATACAATGTCACAAATTTTGATTGATAATATATCTTTTTCTGAATAAATTTATTATTCGGAACTTTATGTAAAATCATAATGTCAACATAAACTCCGTGATGCATATTTTTTCTGTCTTTAAAATTTTCTTCAATAAATGTTGTCCCATTCATTCTTACCTTCGCATATTCAAGATAGCCAGGAACGGTCTTCCATTCCTGAATAATGTATTTTTTGTTTTTCTCTGCCTTAAATACACTTTTAAACTTTTCATATTCTGATGGTGTCATAAATATATCCAGATCATCATCCCACGGGATAAATCCGCCATGACGCACAGCACCTAATGCAGTTCCGCCCATAATGTGATATGTAATATTGTTTTCACGACACAGTTTATCAATAAAGAGCATCGTTTCTAGAATTTTATTCTGAACATCTCTTACAGTTTGATTCATACACACCTCATATTTTCTTTGCTAAAAAATAAAACCTACTCATAATTTTATTAATAAACGAAATTTTACCTAAAATTCTTGCAGTACATCTTATTGTTTTAAATATAATATTTTTTATAACTGCACCAAACATATTGCTGTTCCACCTATGCGGATGAGTGCTTATAATAACAGCATTTTCTTTTAGTACAAAATCCAAAACCTTATCTAAATTTTCCATTTTTATATCTTTATCCGAACTGTCGACAATATCGTTAGTTTCAGGATCATAAATCACTTTCCAACCATATCCGGCATCAGATATATATTTAAAATCAACATTCGCTTTTTCTCTGTAATCAACCATAATCTCCGCAATTTTGGTGAATTTCTCCTTGACCATTTCACTTCTGAAAAAGTCCCTGTTTGAAGTATATCCATTTCTTTCTACAACCGGATTTCCATGCTGGCAAACAGTTCTTATACTAAATCCGTTTCGTTCAAAAATATCTTTATTTCTCTCAAACTCCTCTGTTGCTTTATCCAAATCGCCTGAATTTGAATCCATAACATCATGATGATATGAAACCTCGTGCCCTAATTCTTTTATTTTTTTTAGAATTTCAACATTCTCTTTGTCTTTTAATAAATATGCTTGGACATAATAAACACCACAATGTCCATATTTATTTTCTATTTTTGCCAATGCAAGTGCTTTTTGAGGAGCTGTTTCAACATCGTGCTTGAGAATTAAGAAATTCTTACTACCATTTTTCAACGCATCGTAAGCTGTTATGCTATGTATTTCGTTCTTGGAAAGATTTTTACAAAAATCCTCCCACTTATTATATACAAACATTATTTTTCCTCATTATATATTTTATTTAAAACATCCTTGAGTATAGTAGATGACACATTTTGGGTGTAGGGAATATATTGTACTCCACTTGCGCCATTTGCCTTCATATGCATATCCACTTCCTCAAAAACCTTACTGCCTTTCCAATCGTCACCCACAAATATAACATCAAACTTGTGTTCATCAAAAGCAGCAATTTTATCTCTGTTTTCCTGCGGAACAACCTTATCAACATATTTGATTGCCTCAACAATTGCACATCTTTCTTCATATGGAATAATCGGAGTCTTATTCTTATATTCCTGCACCAATTCATCAGTACTCACGCCGACAATCAAATACTCACACATTTCTTTGGCTCTTTTTAAAATGTTAAGATGACCTATGTGAAACAAATCAAAAACACCGGTAGTATATCCAACCTTATACTTTTTCAATGTTATCCCTCCGTTTTTTCTCTGGCAAAAATCTTAAAGACTATTCCCCTTAACCAATTCGGCATAAGAACTTGCAAAATAAGTCTTTCAACTACATTTATAAAATATCTTGATAATCCAATTATTTTATTGTCAAGCATAAACTTTTGCAACTTTGCCTCACTTTTAAAATACTTTAGACCTCCTCGTCTTTGATACATTTCATTTCCAACACGAACATTCACCAATACATCAGGCACATTTGCAAATTTCAAATTAGCAAGTGCCATTCTTATCCATAAATAATAATCTTCATCACAATACCAGTCAATATATCCTCCAACTTTTTGAATGTCATATTTTTTAAACATTACTGTCATCTGATTCATTGGACAACGCTTTTTCATATATTGTTTTATTTCACCATCATTAAGTGGAACTGTTCTTTTTCCAACAATATTGGAAGTATCATCAATAAACTCCGTTATTTGACCGCCTACAATAGAAATTTGAGAATTTTTTGAAAATGCCTCCATCTGTTTTTGAAATCTGTTTTCTTCGCAAATATCATCCGCATCCATCAACGCAACCAATTCATATGTGCAATTTTCAAGTCCTATCCGTCTTGCATCGCCATGTCCCACATTTTTCTCAAGTCGAATAACTTTTAATATTTCGCTCTGATATTTTGAAATAACATCATTAATATCATCACCAACAGGACCATCAACTACAAGCACCACCTCATCAGGCTTTAATGTCTGATTAAAGATACTTTGCATCGCTATATCAAAATATGCAGAATTATCTCCACCATAAACACATATTGACACCGAAAAATTTCCCATAATTCTCTCCTATCAAACCAAAAGCAATTCTTTTGCTTTCTCCTGACCATCTTTATATTCCTCTTCACTTATTTTCTCACATCTTAACAAATAGTCACCAAGGTCCTCGCTGGTATCCATTCCCTCTTGCGAAATTCCCTCTTGTTTAAAAAATGCAGTCCACACTGTCAGGAATATAATTTTACAATCACCTATAAATGTTATATTTTTTATGTACTCCAAATCATAGTCAATTTTTTCTTCCCAAGTGATGCCATTTCTGCCCTTTATCTGTGCCAATCCAGATAGGCCCGGTTTGACACTCTGCCTTAACATCTGTTCTTCCGAGAAGAAAACCATATCGCGCACTAACTGTGGTCTTGGACCGACTACACTCATATCTCCCTTTAAAATGTTAAATGCCTCCGGCAACTCATCAAGACTTGTATTTCTCAAAAATTTACCAAATTTTGTCAGTCTTATGTCGTC
Organism: Clostridia bacterium; assembly: GCA_045576555.1. Lineage (GTDB taxonomy): Bacteria > Bacillota > Clostridia > UBA1381 > UBA1381 > RGIG1988. The sequence continues at coordinate 3,460 of JAZNGS010000148.1, forward strand.
AGGAAGCAAATTTCCATTTTCGTCTTTTTCATCTGTCATTGTTCTGAATTTATAAAGTGTGAATACTTTGCCGTTTAGTCCAGGTCTTTTCTGCTTAAAAAGCACAGGGCTACCAAGCTTTATTCTAACGAGCACTGCAACGATTATATAAAGCCACGAAAAAACTATGATTGCTGCTAAAGCGCACAATATATCAACAATTCTTTTTATGTACTTTTTATACATCAGAACAACTCCTTAATAATCCTAATAACATTATCCTGCTGTTCTTCTGTCATCTTAATATCGGAAGGCAAGCATAGACCTCTTCTAAAAATATCTGCCCCAACATCTCCTCCTGTTGAGATAAAATCATTATTTTCAAAAACAGGCTGCAAATGCATAGGCTTCCAGATAGGTCTTGATTCTATGTTCTCTTTTTCTAAGGCAAGTCTGATTTTTTCAGGATTTACCTTGTTCATTGCTTCTTCGTTAATTGTAAAACAACTTAACCAGAAGTTTGGAGAAGAACAATCAAGATACGGGTTCATTTCAACAGGCAAATCTAAAAATGCCTTTTTATATCTTTCGTAAATTGCAGTCTTTAATGCCTTGTGCTCTTCAAGGTGCAACAACTGACCTCTGCCAATTCCTGCAACAACATTACTCATTCGATAGTTATATCCTATTTCGCTGTGTTGATAATGAGGTGCAGGGTCACGAGCCTGTGTTGAAAAAAATCTTACTCTTTGGACAGCTTCCTCATCATCTGACAAGAACATTCCGCCGCCTGATGATGTGATTATTTTATTACCATTAAAGCTAATTGCATTGTACTTTCCAAAAGTTCCTGTCTGTTTGCCTTTATATGTAGCTGACAAAGATTCAGCTGCATCTTCAATCAAAATAACTCCGTATTTTTCACACAAACTAACTATCTCATCAAGTTTTGCAGGAGTACCGTAAAGGTTTGCAACTATAACCGCCTTTGTTCTGCCCTCATATTTTTTCAAAGCTATCTCAAGTGCCTCAGGATCCATATTCCAGGTTTCTCTCTCGGAATCAATCATCACCTGAACTCCGCCCTCATAGCTTACAGGATTAACTGTTGCAGCAAAAGTCAAATCGGAACAAAGGACAATATCCCCCGATTTCACTCCTGCAAGTTTTACTGCCATATGTAATGCATGAGTTCCTGCAGTCATAGCTGCCGCAGACTTGCATCCGACATATCGCGAAATCTCATTTTCAAACTCTGTTACATTTTTTCCTAAAGGTGCAACCCAATTTGTGTCAAACGCTTCTTTAACAAATAATTGCTCCTCCCCATGCATTGTTGGAGTTGAGAGCCAAATCTTTTCAGGCATCCTAATTACTTCCCATCTTATTTGATTATAGTTACACATTATTATTCAGTATAATTATATAATACTTTTAAAATTTCGTCAATAGTTTTGTTGCAATTTCAACAATGGTATATAAAAAAACAAGCACTCCATTTTTTGGAGTGCTTATTATTAATTTTATTAGCAAATACCTTGTGCAAGCATTGCATCTGCAACCTTTAGGAAACCTGCAATATTAGCTCCAGCCATAAGATTGCCTTCCATACCATATTCCTTTGCAGCATTTGCACAGTTATTGTAGATATTAACCATGATTGAATGAAGTTTTTCATCAACTTCTTCATCTGCCCATGAAATACGCATACTGTTCTGACTCATCTCTAACGCTGAAACCGCAACACCACCTGCATTAACTGCCTTTGAAGGAGCTGTTACAACACCATTTGCCTGCAAGTATTCCAATGCTTCGTTTGTTGTTGGCATATTGGAAACTTCTATGTAATACTTAACGCCATTTGCAACAATTTTCTTCGCATCTTCAAGTCTAACTTCGTTTTGAGTAGCGCAAGGCATAATAACATCAGCCTTAACTCCCCATGGCTTTTCACCGGCATAAAATTCTGCACCAAACTTATCAGCATAATCCTGAACTTTATCACGGCCTGATGCACGCATTTCAAGCATATATGCAGCCTTTTCCTTTGTGATTCCGTCTTTATCATAAACATAACCATCAGGTCCTGAAATTGTGAGTACTTTACCGCCCAAATCATTAATCTTCAACACTGCACCCCAGGCAACGTTACCAAAGCCTGAAACTGCAAATGTTTTACCCTTAATGCTATCTCCGCAACCCTTTAGAACTTCGTCACAGAAATATACTGCGCCATAACCTGTTGCTTCAGGTCTTACAAAACTTCCGCCATAAGAAATTCCTTTACCTGTCAAAACTGCATTTTCAAAGCTGTTTTTAATTCTCTTGAATTGTCCGAACAAATATCCAATTTCTCTCGCACCAACACCGATATCTCCTGCAGGAACATCGACATGCGAACCGATATGACGATATAGTTCTGTCATAAAGCTCTGGCAAAATCTCATAATTTCACCATCACTCTTACCTCTTGGGTCAAAGTCAGAACCGCCCTTACCTCCGCCGATAGGCAAGCTTGTAAGAGAATTTTTGAATGTCTGTTCAAAACCAAGGAACTTGATTACACTAAGATTTACTGTTGGGTGGAAACGAAGACCGCCTTTATAAGGTCCGATAGCACTGTTAAACTGCACTCTGTAACCTCTGTTAACCTTAACATTTCCATTATCATCAACCCAAGGCACTCTGAACATAATTTGTCTTTCAGGCTCAACAATCCTTTCAAGCAACGATACCTTTTCATATTCAGGATGCTTTTCTATAACAGGTTTTAGTGTTTCCAAAACCTCTGTAACTGCCTGTATGAATTCAGGCTCCGACGCATTTTTTACTTTGAGTTCATCCAAAACTCTTTCAACATATGACATCAAAAATTCCTCCTTTTATATATCCTTATAAAATATTTTAATTAATTTTTTAAAATTAAGATTAATTATAGCACTAATTTGCAACAACTGCAACAAAAAATTTCAAAAAAAGATAAATTAGACAAAAAAAATCGTAATAAATATATTTTTTTTGATATTTTTTGGAAATTTTGTTTCATATTTTAATATTTTGTCTATTTTTTATCAATTTTTGAGACAAAATTATAAGGAGCATAGATTTTTATAAAAATCCCGCCCCTTAATCCTTATTATATTTATTACATAATTCCGCTGATAAAAATAAAACCTATAGCAAGCAAAAGCATCTTATCATCACAGTCATCCGCAAGCAACAAAAATGCAATAGCAATCAGAATTATATCATCAGTTTCTAAATTTTTCAAAAAACCTTTTATATCCTTTGTTTGACTTTTCTTTTCAATATGTAAATCATTAGAGCATATTTCCTTTTTTTGCTCACACTTATCTTTCGGCGGCATTTGTGGCATATCATTTATGCTATAATATCTTCTATACATTATCTAAACAACCCCGAAATCTTACTTAAATTTAAAATTTTTACCATATTGTCAATACTTTTTTTCCTGTTATCTCTCATATATGGCCTTAACGACATCAAAAGATTTGAACGCGAATCATTGGTATTACCCATCTCATCAATCAGCCCTTTAATTCTCATGAGATATTGGCTTGCATCTCCTGAATTTCCATATGGCAATGACATCGGAGTCTCTTGTGTATTTTCGTTTACCGATATATCATCTTCAACATTTACAGTCTTTTCTCCGCTACCTTGCAAAGCATTCATAACCATTCCGATTTTCTCTTCCGCATTATCACCAAGTAAACCCTTTAAGGTGCCAATCATATCTTTGTTATCCATAACCACACCTCCCTATTTTAATTTTTTCAATATGTTATTCATATCTATCCCTGATAGATTTGAAAGATTTGCTTTCTGGAGCATCTTCCTTAATTCATTAGTGTCCATTTTCATAAAATTATCTATTAGCTTATCTTTATCCGCACCTTTTAATTTTTCTTTTATTTTTTCTCCCTCTCTGCTTGCCAAAAATTCCTCAATGCTTCTTTTTGCATTGCTTAGCTTATCCTTATTAAGTCCTGACAACACATCGTTTAGTTTTTTGTTCACATTTGAATCCATTTAGACCATTCCTTTCATTTTATTTGTTAAAGCATAGAACACCCTTTGCAATTACCATTACACACATTTTTTTCTAACTGACAAATTGGAACATCACGGCTGATATTCTTTATTTTTTGCTCACAATCGCTTTTTTCTTTAACCATTCTGCCCAGAATTGGACAATACTTTTTGGTAAATAACATAATATTCCTCCGTTATAATATAAATCACTATTATTATATTCATTATTGCAAAAAAAATTTACATTATCAGAGAATTATTAATATGCATATTATGATAACAGAACATATGAAAGGAATGATTATTATGGGTCTAACCCGTTTTGCAAGCATATCAGATGAAAAAACAAAAAAAAATCCTTCCTACAATAAGGTTATCGCCCTTGCAGGGAACCCTAATGTCGGGAAAAGCACAGTTTTTAATGCCCTGACAGGTTTAAAGCAACACACAGGCAATTGGCCTGGAAAAACTGTCACTTATGCTGAGGGTTACTGCCAATCCAAAAAAAATTCATACACCATAGTTGATATCCCCGGAACATACTCCCTTATTACTCACTCTGCGGAGGAGGAAATTGCAAGGGACTTTATTTGTTCTAAAAATCCTGATTGCGTTATTGTTGTTTGCGATGCGACCTGTTTGGAAAGAAATCTCAATCTTGTTTTACAAATTTCCCAAATCTGTCCAAAGGTTGTTGTTTGTTTGAATTTGATGGATGAGGCAAAAAGAAAGGGAATTTACATAGACACAAAAAAATTGGAGGAACTTTTAGGTTTGCCTGTAGTTCCAATTATAGCAAAACAAAAAAAAGGACTCGACAAACTACTTGCGCAAGTCGATTGTATGTACACTTGTTCAAATGATGTGAGCGAACCATTATGTGTCGAAGAAATAGTAAAAAAAGCTGAAGAAATCACAAATCAGGTTGTTACTCACAAGCAAAATTCATACTCAAAATTTGATAAAAAGGCAGATAAAATTCTCACAAGTAAACTCTGGGGTTACCCCATTATGATTTTAATGCTTGCTTTTGTACTTTGGCTCACAATCAGCGGTGCAAATTATCCCTCTCAACTATTGTCCAATGCATTTTCAGCCTTTGAATCGATATTGGCTGATATTTTCAATCTATTCAATGCTCCCAGCTGGTTATACGGAGCTTTGGTTTTAGGTGTTTACAGAGTTGTTTCGTGGGTAGTTTCGGTTATGCTTCCGCCTATGGCAATTTTCTTTCCGTTGTTCACCATTTTAGAGGACTTAGGATATTTGCCAAGAATTGCATACAATCTTGATAAACCCTTTAAAAAATGCTGTGCTTGCGGAAAACAGGCTTTGACTATGTGTATGGGATTTGGGTGCAATGCAGTGGGAGTTGTCGGTTGCAGAATAATCGACTCCCCAAGAGAAAGACTTTTAGCCATACTCACCAATAATTTTGTACCCTGTAACGGCAGATTTCCTATTCTCATTTCCGTTTTGACAATGTTTTTTGTGTCAAGCCAAAATGGCTCATCAATATTATCTGCATTATTGTTAACTGCCATTATACTTTTTGGAATATTAGCAACATTTATATCCACAAAACTATTGTCAAAAACACTTTTGAAAGGAGTACCATCATCATTCACTCTGGAACTACCGTCCTATCGCCGACCAAAAATTTCTGATGTGGTTGTGCGTTCAATTTTTGACAGAACTCTGTTTGTATTAAAAAGGGCAGTTGCGGTTGCTGCACCTGCAGGACTAATTATATGGATTTTAGCAAATATCAAAATTGGAAATATAAGTATTTTAAAACATTGCGCTCTTTTTCTTGACCCATTTGGTAAATTTATAGGGCTTGACGGAGTAATTTTAATGGCATTTATTCTCGGACTTCCTGCAAACGAAATAGTAATTCCGATAGCTGTTATGATATATATGTCGCAAGGAACACTTACCGAAACGAGCAATCTTATTGAAATGAAAGAATTGTTGGTTGCAAATGGCTGGACTGTTGTAACTGCATTAAATGTTATGATTTTTACCATTATGCACTGGCCCTGTTCAACCACATTGCAAACAATTAAAAAGGAAACAAACAGTATAAAATGGACTGTGTTTTCCGCTGTTTTCCCAACAGTTATCGGAATATTATTATGTTCATTAATCACTTTTATCTCAAAAGTATAAAAAAAGGATGTTTTTAAAACATCCTTTTTTTTATGCTTCTACCTTATCAACAATTTCCGGTGTGTTATATTTTTTTCTGACAAATGACGGAACAATCTCTCTTAATATCTTTTCTGACAGCACCTTGTCATTTTCCTTTGCTGCAACCTTTAATCTGTCAAGACTTTCAAAGAACTTGTCCTCATCAACCTTTATCTGTTTTCCTATAAATATCTTATTATTCGCAGTATTTTTAAGACCTTCCTCATTCATCAAAAGCTCCTCATAGAGTTTCTCACCAGGTCTTAATCCTGTGAATTTGATTTCCATTTCCTTATATGGAACATATCCGTGCAGCTTAATGAGATTTTCTGCCAATTTCAAAATCTTAACCGGCTCACCCATATCCAGAACAAATATTTCTCCGCCTCTCGCAAGCGTCGCCGCTTGCAGAATTAATGAAGTAGCTTCAGGAATTGTCATAAAATATCTGATTATATTAGGGTCTGTGACTGTGACAGGGCCTCCGTTTGCTATCTGTCTTTCAAACAATGGAATAACCGAACCATTTGAACCCAAAACATTTCCAAATCGAACTGCAACAAACTCAGTTTTTGATTTAGACTGTGCCATACACTCAACAATCATCTCACAGCATCGCTTTGTTGCACCCATTATATTTGTTGGGTTTACAGCCTTGTCCGTTGAAACAAGAACAAACTTCTCGCACTCATATTCGCGGGCTAATTTTGCAACATTCAATGTTCCGAAAATATTATTCTTAATAGCTTCTTCAGGATTGGTTTCCATAAGAGGAACATGTTTATGCGCTGCTGCATGGAATACCAAATCAGGCTTAAATTCTTCAAAAAGAGCTCTCATTTTAACTCTGTCCCTAACAGATGCAATTTGAACACTCAAATCAAGTTTTTCGGCATATTTACGCACCAATTCCTGTTGAATATCATAAGCATTATTTTCATAAATGTCAACAATAATAAGTTTTTTAGGACGCATTTTTGCAATCTGGCGGGATAGTTCGGAGCCTATAGAGCCTCCTCCGCCTGTTATCATACAAACCTTGTTTCTTATCATTTCGGAAATTTCGGTAGTATCAAGGTCGACCATTTCTCTTCCCAACAAATCTTCAACTTTTACCTGCTTGATATTATTTTTTAAATTATCACTATGTATATAATCCTCAAACTTCGGCAATATGCTCACCTTACAAAAAGTTTCAGCACATATATTTAAAATTCTTTTCTTGTCCTCTGTCGCAATTTTGGATATTGCCAAAATAATTTCCGATACATTATATTTTTCCGCAATTTTTACAATTTCATTTGTGTTTCCTGCAACAGGAACACCACTTATAATTCTTCCAATTTTGTTTGAGTCGTCATCAACAAAAACAACAGGATTATAATTTCTTCTGTTAGTCTGCATCTGTTCGCATATATGTTTTCCTGCATTTCCTGCACCAATTATCATAACCTTATTTTTCGTTTCAATATTGACTTTATGAGACACATAATTAAACGCCGAAATATATGCCATTCTCATTAGTACGACAAACACAATATTTAATATGCCTGAAAATGCAAACATCAATTCAGGAATTGTGTGAACACCAAGAAACTTTGCACCAACTGTATAACAAGCAGTTCCTAACAAAATTCCCGCAACGCATCTGAAGAAATCTCTCAATCTTGCATAACGCCAAATTACTTTATAGACTTTAAATATTGCCATTAATGATACAATTATAAATGAAAAGATAAAGGCACCTGGAATTATTTCATTATAAAGCGCCCCTCTATCTGTCGGCATCAAGCCACCCAAAACAAAAATTGAAAGCGAACACACACAAGCAATGAGTGTCGCTATATAATCTGCTATAACCAAGATGAATTGTCTTATTTTTCCGTTTTGAAAAAACTTCATAAAACACCTCTAAAAACAAATATTAATTTATTATATCATTAATGAGAGATAAATGTCAATACATTATACACAATAGATTTTGGAATTTCATTGAAATTTTCGTCAATTTATTCAAAATCTCTAACAATTCCTCCGCCGATAACATAGTCACCGTCATAAAAAACCACAGATTGTCCTGGGGTGACTGCTCTTTGCGGATTCTTTAATATTATTTTCACACTGTCATTTTCCATCGGAATAACAATTGCATCAGCAGGCTTTGCCTGATATCTTATTTTCACTTGAGTGTTGAATTCTTCTGCAGGAATTTTATCCGAAAGATAGTTAACATTGTCTACATATATTACACTTGAAAATTCCATTCCCTTTTCACCGAGAATAAGAGAATTATTTTCATAATCAAGCTTTAGAACAAACATTGGTCTTCCATATGCACCGATACCTTTTCTTTGTCCGATTGTATAGTTTATAAGTCCGTTGTGTTCACCTAAAACATTCCCAAAGGTGTCATATATATTTCCTTTGTTTGTCTCATACCCCGAATATTCCTTAATAAAACGAACATAATCATCGTCTTTCACAAAGCATATTTCCATGCTCTCCGATTTGTGAGCAACAGATAGTCCAAGTTTTTCACATTTTTCTCTTATTTCTTCCTTTTTATAATCACCCAATGGCATCAGGGTATGCGATAAAATAAACTGATTAAGATTATATAAAACATAGCTCTGGTCTTTACTTTGGGCATCACTCATTTTTAGCTTGTACTCACCATTTACATTCTCAATTTTTGCATAATGTCCCGTTGCAATATAATCCATTCCCATTTCAAGCGCCTTATCAAGCATAAAACCGAATTTTCAATACTTGTTGCAGGCAATACAAGGGTTTGGCGTTCTTGCGTGGATATATTCATCAACAAAATAGTCAACAACTTTTTTCTTGAATTCTTCACGCATATCAAAGACATAATGCTCTATTCCCAGCTCATCGCACACCTTTTTTGCATCTTCCTCTGCTGATGCATCAAAATCATCACCAACACAAAGACGCATTGTTGCACCATAAACATCATGCCCTTGCTCCAAAAGAATAGCCGCACAAGCAGAGCTGTCAACTCCGCCACTCATTCCGACCATAACCTTTTTTTTCATACTGCTATATCCTTTCAAATTTTGTTATCAGAAAAACAAATGCTCAATTAAAATCTTGACACCAATTCCCATAAGCACAATTCCGCCTGCAATTTCGGCTTTTCTTCCGAATAAATTTCCACATTTGTTGCCTATGTAAACTCCTGCAAAAGAAAATACGAACGCAACAATTCCAACCACAGTTGCATCAAACAATATATTTTTTGTTATTGTTGCAAGCGAAACTCCGACTGCCAATGCATCTATACTTGTTGCAATTGCTAAAATTGTGAGAGTTTTAAAATCAAGAGGTTTATTTTCATCAATTTCTTCCTCTTCTCCCCATACTGCTTCATAAAACATTTTTCCGCCTATAAACAATAGCAGAAAAAATGCAATCCAATGGTCAACCTTAATAATATATTGTTCAAATGCACCGCCGAGAATATTTCCCACATATAACATTCCAAATTGGAACACTCCGAAGAACAAACCGATTTTTAACGCATCTGTTATTCTTAATTTCTTTATTGTTATTCCGTTTGAAATTGCAACTGAAAATGCGTCCATTGCAAGTCCGATTGCAATAAATAGCAGTGTTACTATATCCATTTACTCATTTGTCCTTTCTCTTGTCATCAATTCCTTAACTGCCTGTTTTGCACTCTTATCTTCAAACAAAATAGCATTTGCTTCCTTAACAATAGGCATATTAACATCATATTTTTGACTCAACGCATATGCAGCTTTTGCAGTATGCACTCCCTCAACAACCATATGCACTTCTTTTAGGGTTTCATCAAGATTTTTTCCTTGTCCCAACAAAATTCCTGCTCTTCTGTTTCTTGAATGCATACTTGTACAGGTAACAATCAAATCACCAATTCCTGAAAGTCCTGAAAATGTATCAGGTTTTCCGCCCATTTTCACTCCAAGGCGCTTTATTTCAGCCATTCCTCTTGTCATAAGAGCGGCTTTTGTGTTATCTCCATAGCCAAGTCCGTCAGAGATTCCTGCACAAAGTGCAATAACATTTTTCAAAGCTCCGCCAAGTTCAACGCCAATCACATCATCGGAATAGTAAACTCTAAATGTTTCATCCATAAATATATCCTGTATATATTTTGCAACCTCAACATCATCCGCTGCAACAACATTTGTTGTTGGTAATCCGATTCCGACTTCTTCTGCGTGTGACGGTCCGCTCATAACTGCGACATTCGCCTGTGGGATTTCCTCTTTATAAACTTCGGACAGTCTTTTTAAGGAGTCATTTTCAAGACCCTTTGAAAGATTTACCATTATCTGTCCGTCCTTTATGTATGGAGACAATTTCTTTGCATTTTCTCTTGTTGCAAAGCTTGGAACAACAGTTACCACCAAATCTGAATTTTTTACTGCTTTTTCTATATCATTTGTGCAATGAACATTTGATGGTAATTTTACACCTTTTAAAAATTCTTTATTTTCTCTTGTTTTCTCTAATTCAATTGCCTCGCTCTCCAAAAAGCTCCACAAAATAACATCATAGCCTTTTCTTCCGAGTAATGCAGCAATTGCAGTTCCGAAACTACCTGAACCGATTACACCTATTTGCATATTATGCCTCCTGTTTATTTTTCTTAAAAGACAATTTATTTTCTGTACCATTTTTTAGTCTTATTATGTTTTGTTTATGCTTTGCAATTATCAAAAGTCCCAAAATAATTGCACAAATTAAGTAAACTACATCAAAATCACCCTTGCCGAGCATAAATGCCGCAACAATGCAAGGATAAATAACCGCACCGATTACCGAGCCTAGAGAAACATATCTTGTTGTAAGCATAATTATAAGTGATGCAACAAGAATTACTAAACCTATCTTCCAGTCAAGCATAAGTGCAACACCTATGCTTGTCGCAACACCTTTTCCGCCTCGAAATCCGAAATATATCGGATAATCGTGTCCTAAAACAACGAATATTGCGGCAATATACCTAACTGCACCAATAACCCATTCATCAGGTCTTATAAATGAGAGCATACCATATTGCTTTGTCAAAACATAATCAACAAAAATACCCAGTAAAACTGCTAAAACTCCCTTTAGAACATCAATTAAAAGAGTGAGAATTGCAAGTTTTTTTCCGTGAACTCTCAACATATTTGTTGTTCCTGCATTCTTTGAGCCAGACTCTCTTATATCTCCCTTACCTGCAACTTTTGAGATAATAATTGAGCCTGATAAACTTCCTATCAGATATGCCGCAACAGCGGTCAAAAATGCTATCAAATATAACATAGTAATTCTCCCTATTTATCTTTATCTTTCTTTTCTCTTATAATGAACTTTAGCGGTGTTCCCTCAAATCCAAACATCATTCTCATTTGATTTTCAATAAATCTCAAATATGAATAATGGAAAAGCTCCTGCGAATTAACAAACAAAATAAATGTTGGAGGAGCAACGCTTGCTTGAGTTCCATAGTAAATTTTAAGTCTTTTCCCCTTGTCTGACGGCGGCTGTTGCTTTGCCATTGCCTCATTTAACATATCATTCAACATTCCTGTTGTTATTCTTCGCTTGTGTTGCTCATTAATTCTCTTTATTTCTTCTAAAAGCTTGTCAATTCTCTGACCTGTTTTTGCAGAAATGAACATCAATGATGCATAAGACATATAAGCAAATTCTTCCTTTAATCTGTCGGTAAATTCTTTCATTGTCTTATCATCTTTTTCAACTGCATCCCATTTGTTGACTGCAATTATGCAAGCCTTACCCTGTTCGTGAGCATAGCCTGCAATCTTTGTGTCCTGCTCGCATATACCTTCGGTTCCGTCAATCATAATGACGCAGACATCGCTCCTGTCAACTGCCGCTAACGAACGGATTACGCTATATCTTTCAACAACCTCTTCAATCTTTCCTCTTTTTCTCATTCCTGCTGTATCAATCAGCACAAACTTATCATCACCAACTTGAAATCTTGAATCAATTGCATCTCTTGTTGTTCCTGCAACATTTGAAACTATAAGTCTATTTTCTCCCAAAATTTTATTAATGAGTGACGATTTTCCCGCATTCGGTCTTCCGATTACTGCTACTTTGATTTCATCTTCGTCCTCTGATGTATCAGCATCTTCAGGGAATTGAGCGCAAACCTCGTCCAAAAGGTCACCCACTCCAAGTCCGTGTGTTGAACTTATTGCAATAGGGTCACCAAGTCCAAGATTATAAAATTCATAAAATTCAAATGGTGGGTCTCCGATATTATCAACCTTATTAACTGCCAACACAATCTTTTTCTTTGCCTTTAGGAGCATTGAGGCAACATCAGAATCATTGGCTGTCAAACCGTCTTTTACATTTACCAAAAATATCACAACATCTGCCATTTCAATCGCCATTTGCGCCTGACGACGCATTTGTGACAGGATTTCGTCCTTTGATGCAGGCTCAATACCACCTGTGTCTATTAATGTAAAGTGTTTATCAAGCCAGGACGCATCTGCATAAATTCTGTCACGGGTTACCCCGGGAGTGTCCTCAACTATACTTATTCTCTGTCCTGTTATTTTGTTAAACAATGTGGATTTTCCGACATTAGGTCTTCCCACTATCGCAACTGTTGGTTTCATCTCATTCTCTCCTTAAAATTCTATTTCTTCACCCAGAATACTCTCTATAAATTCAACTCCGTCATTATTCTGAACACCGATACTAACACCCAATTCTCTTTCTAGTTCCAAGAGTGTCACATCGTCTAAAAAAACATCCTCGCCTGCTCTTAACATTGATGACGGAATAAATGCCATATCTCCAAGTTTTTTGCCCTTTAACTGTTCAATTATATCTCTTCCGACAACAAGTCCCGAAACACTGACTCCTCCGCCGAAGAAGTTATTTTTTATTGGATATACATTGACCTTTAAGCCTTTGCATTTTTCTTCAAGTCTTTTTGCAAGCTCACTGATAAAATCTTTTGCAAGTTCACCTGTTATCAGCGAAACCTCTCTTTTTTTGTTATTATATTTTACCTTTTCAATCGCAAAATCAAATTCCTCTTTCATTGAGGCAACCAGACCAACACCGTTTTCAAGTTGCGGAAATCCCTCATATTCTTGCGCCTCGGGAATTTTTTGGTCTGCATTTATATAAAATTCATCGGACAAATAAACAAGTCTTGTTCCTATTTCTTTTTCTAATCTTTCCTGCCATTTGGTTACCTGTTTGATAACTTCAAGTGAACTTTCTTTATCAAATGCTTTTAATTCACACAGTCCCTCTCTGTATGCAGTCAAACCCACAGGTACTACCGACAAACTCTCAACAAACGGACTCAATTTTGCAATATCCGAAATTGTCCTGTCCAATTCCTCTTTATCGTTATAATCTCTGCACAAAACAATCTGGCAGTTCATATAAATTCCATTATCGGAAAACCGTTTCATTATCTCATAAACTTTGCCAGCATTTTTGTTATTGAGCATCTTTACTCTTAAATCAGGGTTTGTTGTATGCACCGAAATATTAATCGGCGAAACTCGCATTTTAATAAGTCTATCCAATTCTTCATCGGAAAGATTTGTTAATGTCACATAATTTCCCTGCAGGAATGAAAGTCTTGTGTCATCGTCTTTAAAATAAACCGTTTCTCTCATACCCTTTGGGAGCTGGTCGATAAAACAAAAAATGCATTTATTGCGACAGCTTTTTGCGTCATCAATTAATCCTGTTGAAAACTCTATCCCCAAATCTTCATAGTCGTTTTCAATTGTTATTTCCTCAATGTCGCCATTTTTCTTCTCGACTCTTAACAAAACCTCATACTCGGCTGTTAAATATCTGTATTCCAATATGTCATAAAAATCGTTTCCGTTGATGGTAAGAATTTTATCTCCCTGTTCTAACCCTGCCTCATCAGCATATGAGCCAGGCTCAACATATCCGATTGTTGCATCTGCCTTACGCACTTTTAACAGTCCTTTCTGTTTTTGTTTATTATAATCCAACATATATTTTCCCACAAAATGAGCAAATAATCAAGTGTTTTTATGAAATTTTCCAACTTATTTTATTAATAGCAAAAATTAGTGTAATTTACTTGATTTTTTTTAGCTTTTATGATATAATTTATGGTGTATGACTTATGTGCTATACACCCCGATTTTAAATGGAGGTAACCATTATTATGGCAAAGAAAACTCAAGATAAAGTGCTTGATTTGGGAGCACTTGAAAATCAGAAGATTGTTAATGTTGAACTTAACAATGAAATGAAAAAATCATACATTGATTATGCGATGAGTGTTATCGTGAGCCGAGCTCTTCCTGATGTTCGTGACGGATTGAAGCCTGTTCAAAGAAGAATACTCTACAATATGTATGAATCAAATCTTCTTTACGAAAATGACTTTAGAAAATCAGCTGCCACTGTCGGCGATGTGCTGGGTAAATACCACCCACACGGTGACTCATCGGTTTATGATGCCATGGTTCGTCTTGCGCAGGACTTTTCTTTGAGATATCCGCTTGTGCAGGGTAAAGGTAACTTTGGTTCAATTGACGGAGACCCTCCTGCTGCTTATCGTTACACCGAAGCAAAAATGTCAAAGCTCGCAGCTGAAATGCTTTCAGATATTGAAAAGGATACTGTTGATTTAGTTCCAAACTATGACGATAAACTTTTGGAGCCATCTGTTTTACCATCGAGATTCCCTAACCTTTTGGTTAACGGTTCTTCTGGTATCGCAGTTGGTATGGCAACTAATATCCCACCACACAAT
>JAZNGS010000149.1:0-6917 GCA_045576555.1 Clostridia bacterium
TACCCAAATCCAAAATATGATACTCAGTAGAGCTGAGCTTAATAACATCGGACAAGGTAACATCTTGCAACAGGGTCAATGTTGTATTGTTAGTCCATGCTGCAATAGCTTCATCAATAGTCGCATACTCGGTATTACCGACCTTTGCGACAGAAGAATCTGCAAATACAACTGTTCCCATTGAGCTCAATACCATGCATATAGCAAGTATTGAGGCCAAAATTCTTTTAAGTTTCAACTTAAAAAACCTCCTTAATAATTATTTTTGCGAAAATTCCGGTTTCGCGCCGGACAGAGTTTTTTCTTATATTATCTTGCTATCTCTGAATTTTTGCAAAATAATACATAAATAAATAATCTCACCTCCAAGATGTCTTATGGCAGTTGCCATTTTTTTACAGGCGACATATATTTATGTAAGCTACTGCCAACATCTGTCAATGCAAGAAAATTGCTTGCCGCCTTATATTGTATAAATAAACAGCCGAAGCTAAATATTTATCAGTGTTTTCTACGAAAGAACCATTTCACTATCGGGATACTCCTTACATATAATAATCTGAGTCTTCGTTTCCAATATTTGTATTCTTTCCCATTTGCCCTACTCATTTCCATTTTTATGTAATCTCTGTTTTCCTTAAAAGGAAGATATGCGTTTCTCAAGAGACTGAGCAAGCTTTAGTTTTCTTTCCGGTGATAAATCTTTTAATTGTTCTGCGCATCCACAGTTAGTAACAATCATTATTGCATCAAGCAGTTCCATAGGTCCTCCTTTCGCTGTTGGTTAGCAGCTGTTTTTCTATTGTTTCGCATCTATTATCCTTAGTATTCTGTCGTAGAGATTTTCAAGAAGCATTTGTGTCTTGTCACCATCATCCCATATTGCATAATCAATCACAGAAGCAATTATTGAATAGATAAAAACTTCAGCCTGATTATGTGTGCATCCAAAAATACCCATAATCTTTTCTCCATATTTTTCGTAGAGAAGTCTAAAGTCCTTTGATTTATCTCTCATACGTTCTCCATACACAGGACTTGTGGTTATCTGGATAGCCAAGCGAAGTTCAAACTTATACTTTTCAACCTCATCCAAAAGGGTGTCAAAATATTTACGTATGTCATTAGTGTGGTTGAGAGTAAAAGCGAAGAGCGCATCAACTACCTTTGAAAGACCATACTTTCCGGCACTTATCCATATATCGTCCTTGTTTTCAAACCAATAATACAAGCTGCTTTGCGCAAGCTTTGCCTCTCTGCATAAATCTCCTATGGATGCATTAGCGAGTCCCGTCCTTAAAAGATAATCCCATGTAGTTATGATTATTGCTTTTCTTTTGTCGGACACATCATAACTGTCCATACTAATTCAACCCTTTCTTTTATTACTTGTAGCCACATTTTGCTATAATGTAATGTTCGTTACAAGTGGCGGTAAAAAAATATGCCTTGCGACATAATCGAAATTATGTGATTTTTTTATTTAAAGTCGTAATAGTCCTAATTTCTGAATTTGTATTCTGTGTACTTCGCCTGTTTCCATTGTATATATTCTTGTAGTGTTTATACTTGAATTTCCCCAAATATCCGAATGCCTTACTATATCTTTTTGAATTTCATTAAAAATCTCCTTCTTTCTTTAAATTTTTACAAGCAAAAGCAGCTATAAAAGTTAAATGGTGCGTTATGGTAGTGATTTAAGAGTTTTATAGCTGCCTTTTGCTTGTTTTCAAGGGTTAACTCCTTGATATATAAATAATCTGCTATGCAGAAAATTTATCTTTTGTATTTCCTGTTAATGATAAACATTCCAATAATTGGAATATGCAAAAGATACAATATATTTAGCCTTCTTTTCCAATACTCTTTTTTCTTTCCTGTACTTCTTTGCATTTCCATTTTTATATGGTTTCTTTCGTTTATAAATGGTATCCACACATTTGTATAAATTTTAACAATTAATGCAAATACAAATATTGGAATTATTATTAGCATTACATAAATCCCACTTACTATCATTGCCACATCACCTTCCATAACTGTCCTCCTTCAAATGTATTTAAAAAAAATAAGCAACATAATTGAAATTATGTGGGAGAAAAATAAATAATTACATAAATTATTTTTCTAAATTATAGCATTTTCCTAATTGTTTGTCAATGATTTTTATGCAATTTAATTAGTTTCGTCAATTTGTTAAAAAAATCAAATACGACAAACAGACCGGTTAAACAATTTTCATATTACCGGTCTTGCAACTTTGTCTGATTATACAAACAAATAAAATTATATTAAGTTTTTTAGATTAAATAAGCAACATAATTTCAATTATGTGGGAATTTTTATTAGCCCCAAACACTGAATTTGTCTTCTGTGTATTTCTCCTGTTTCCATTGTGTAAATTCTTGTAGTGTTTATACTTGAATGTCCTAAAATATCCGAAAGTCTTACTATATCTTTCTGAATTGTATAAAATGTGCGAGCAAACAGATGTCTTAAGTTGTGAGGGAAAACTTTTTCTTTTGAAACCCCTGCCCTATCGCAAAGCGCTTTCATTAATTTCCAAACCGTACTTCTGTCAATTGGTTTCCCCGTTCTTGTGATAAATATTGAACCAGTTGAAATCTTATTTTGTTTTGCATAACTTAATAGGATTTTACAAAGCTGATTAGAAAGAATTATAACTCGCATCTTTCCCTTGCATCCGATTGTTGCCTGCCCTTTTTTCACCGCCTCAACTGTAATAAACTTTAATTCCGAAACCCTTATTCCGCTGGCGCATATCGTCTGCATCAGGTAATATAACCGTTTGTTCTTCTTGTTTTGAGCCACCCTCAACAGTTTTTCATATTCCGTTTTTTTAAGTTCCTTATCCTTATTTAAGAATATCTGCTTTTGAATTTTTAAGAGTTTTACCTTTAATTCATACCATCCGTTGTAAGAAAAGAAACTATTCAACGATGACAGCATCGAATTTATACTTGCAGGTGCATATTTTTCGCAAAGAACTTTTTTGTATTCTAATATCGTGCCTTTATCAAGTTCTCTTTCGTTGCACCAAAGACTAAAGAAGTAAACATCTCTTAAATATTTTTCGATTGTCAGTGGTGATTTTTCCTCATTGAACAAATAATTTTCAAAGCTTTTGATTAGTTCATACGTTACTTGTTTCATAAAATCCAACTCCTTCGATTTTATTTTCTACAAAATAAATGAAATTATTAGAGTCATGTCATTTTATGCAATTTTTCATCTAAATTAACAATATCACAAAAAAGAAAATTAGTCAAATAAAAAAATACCGCTTGGATTTTTCCAAACGGTATTTTAAAATTATTTAATAACTCTTGCTTTAATGACTTCATCAACAGCATTAATCTTATCAACCAAATCGTTTGTAATCATATCATCTGTATTGATAATTGTGTAAGCAATTTCTTTTTTGCTCTTATTGATAATATCAGCAATATTAATTCCTGCATCAGAGAAAATCTTTGTGAACTGTGCCAAAACATTTGGAACATTCTTATGAATGACAGTAATTCTACCGACACCATTTACAGGAAGTGAACAGTTAGGAAGATTTACTGAATTTAGGATATTTCCGTTTTCAAGGAAATCTGCAATCTCCTGTGCTGCCATAATAGCACAGTTATCCTCTGATTCTTCAGTTGATGCACCCAAGTGAGGAATAGCAACGATTCCATCATAGTTTATTGTTTCTGCATTAGGGAAGTCAACAACATATGAATAAACTTTTTTCTCATCAAGAGCCTTCTTAATATCATCATTATTAACAAGCTCACCTCTTGCAAAGTTAAGAACCTTAACACCATCCTTCATTTTTGCAATAGCATCAGCATTAATCATATACTTTGTGTCAGGCGTCAAAGGAACATGGATTGAAATGTAATCTGCTTGTGCATAGATGTCATCAAGGTTTGTTGCCTTTTTAATATGGCTTGACATTTTCCAAGCAGCATCAACTGACAAATATGGATCATAGCCGATAACATTCATTCCAAGATGTCTTGCAGCATTAGCCACCAAAATACCAATAGCACCCAAGCCAATTACTCCAAGTGTTTTTCCCTGAATTTCGCAACCTGCAAAGTTTGACTTACCTTTTTCAACCTGCTTTGCAACATCGTCACCTGTCAAAGTCTTTGCCCAGTTAATTCCGCCTACAACATCTCTTGATGCCAGGAATAATCCTGCCAAAACAAGTTCTTTAACTGCATTTGCATTGGCACCGGGAGTATTGAACACAACAACACCATTTTCTGTGCACTTTTCAATCGGAATATTGTTTGTTCCTGCTCCTGCTCTTGCAACTGCCTTAAGGCTCTTTGGAAGTTCCATATCATGCATTGCAAAGCTTCTCAAAATAATACCATCTGCATCAACAGCCTGGTCATCTGTAATAGCATACTTTGCGTTGTCTAACTGGTTAAGACCACAAGCAGCAATTTTGTTTAATGTAAGAATATTATACATTTTCATCATTCCTTTTCTTTATTTTTTATATCATCTTTTGATTTCTAATTTTTAAGAGATTGTATTGGAGCAGGTATTCTGCCGCCTCTTTTTATAAATTCAACACTGCTCTTTGAGCTGACACTCATAACAGGGCCGCTACCCAAAAGACCTCCAAATTCAACAATTTCCCCAACCTTTTTACCAGGTGCAGGAATAATTCTCACAGCTGTTGTCTTTGTATTAACCATTCCTATCGCGGCCTCGTCTGCAATTATTGCAGAAAGTGTCTCTGCTGTTGTATCTCCTGGAACAACAATCATATCAAGACCGACAGAGCATACACAAGTCATTGCCTCTAATTTTTCAAGACTCAATGTTCCCTCTTTTGCAGCTGCAATCATACCGGCGTCTTCACTGACAGGAATAAATGCACCTGACAGACCCCCGACATATGAGCTTGCCATAACTCCGCCTTTTTTAACTGCATCATTTAAAAGTGCAAGAGCCGCTGTTGTTCCATGAGTTCCACACTGTTCAAGTCCCATTTCTTCTAAAATATATGCAACACTGTCACCAACTGCAGGAGTAGGTGCTAGCGACAAATCTACTATACCAAATGGTACATTTAATCTCTTGGATGGTTCCTGTGCAACCAACTGTCCCATTCTTGTAATCTTGAAAGCAGTCTTTTTAATTGTTTCAGCAACAACACCAAAAGGTTCGCCTTTTACCTTTTCCAATGCACATTTAACAACTCCGGGACCACTTACACCAACATTTATAACGCAATCGCCTTCGCCATCGCCCAAAAACGCACCTGCCATAAACGGATTATCTTCAACAGCATTACAAAATACAACTAATTTTGCACAAGCAAAACCGCCTGTATCCTTAGTGAGTTCTGCGGCTTCTTTTATAACTGTTCCCATCCTTGCAACAGCATCCATATTGATACCTGCTTTTGTGGTTCCAACATTTACACTTGAGCAAACAAGCTCTGTTTGTGACAATGCCACAGGGATTGAGTCAATTAAAAGATTTTCACCCGGAGTAGCTGCCTTATGTACCAATGCAGTATATCCTCCGATAAAATTAACACCTACATCGTGAGCTGCTCTATCCAATGTTTTTGCAATCATAACACATTTTTCTATGCTCGGCTCGTCGAGAGCCTCAACCAAATATGAAACAGGTGTTACGGAAATTCTTTTATTTATAATAGGAATGCCAAACTGGTCCTCTATATCATTTCCGACTTTAACCAAATTTTTTGCATATGTTGTAATTTTTTTATAAACCTTTTCACAAGCTCGGTTAATATCAGGGTCAACACAGCTTTTTAAGCTTATTCCCATTGTTATAGTTCTGATGTCAAGGTTTTCCTTGTCAATCATATTTATCGTCTCTAATATCTCGAATGGATTAATCATAGCAATCCTCCGTTATATTCTGTGCATAGAATTAAATAATTCTTCATTCTGCAAGTGTATTGATAAATTCATCTCATCAGCAAGGTCAGAAAGTTCAGCATTAACCTTCTTCAAACTATCAGTTTTTAATTCAACCAACATAATCATTGTAAACATATCCTGCATTATTGTTTGAGAAATATCTAAAATATTCACATTATTATCACAAAACAAAGAGCTGACTTTTGCAATAATACCAACTCTGTCCTTTCCAACAACAGTAACAACTGCCTTCATCCAAAACACCTCTTCATTTTCTAAAGTCAAAATTAATTATCAACTCTCTGTCGAACAGCTTCATACATAAGTATTCCCGCTGCAACAGACGCATTCAAAGAATTAATCTCCCCTGACATAGGGATATTTACAATAAAATCACACTTTTCCTTAACCAATCTGGAAATACCTTCTCCCTCGCTTCCGATCACAAGCGCAAGCGAACCTTTTAAATCAGTTCTATACATAGACTCTCCGTCCATATCAGCACCGGCAATCCAGAAACCCTCTTTTTTGAGCTCATCAATAGTATTGGCGATATTGGTGACTTTTGCAACAGGAGTATATTCGACTGCACCTGCCGAGGTTTTTGCAACTATCATATTAAGTCCAACACTGTTTCGTTTTGGAATAATAATTCCGTCAACACCTGCACAGTTGGCTGTTCTTATAATTGAGCCAAGGTTATGTGGGTCTGTTATCTTATCACATATTACAACAAAGGGTGCGTGATTTTTCTCCTTTGCTCTAGCTAATATATCCTTAACTGTTGCATACTGATGAGTTGCCGCAAATGCCACTACACCCTGATGATTTTCACCCTCGCATAGAGCATCAAGCTTTTGCTTATCAACCTCGGATATAACAATACCTTTTTCCTTTGCTTTTTTTATGATTACATTTAAGGACCCTTCAACTCCGCCCTTTTTAATCATAATCTTATCAATCTCTCTGCCGTTTTTGATAGCCTCC
>JAZNGS010000150.1:0-2259 GCA_045576555.1 Clostridia bacterium
GGACTTTTTTTACATTCCCTGCGTAAGAAGAATATATATTTTGCTTATGCTCATAATATTTTATGGGAAGTGATTATATGGAATTTATTAAGCTTATATTAACATCATTGTTGTCGGCAGTATCATTATTTATTATTGCAAAAATTATGGGGCATAAGCAAATGGCACAGCTTGATTTTTTTGATTACATTACAGGAATTACAATAGGTTCAATAGCTGCTGAGCTTGCAACTGAACTTGAAGAGCCATGGAAACCGCTTGTTGCTACAGTAGTTTATGGTATTGTAGCCCTTGGACTGACAATTGTTGCTCATAAGTTTCCAAAAACCAGAAAATACATTAACGGCACACCGACCATAATTATGAATAATGGAAAACTCTATAGAAAAAATATGAAGAAGGCAAAGCTTGAGCTTTCGGAATTTATGGTTTTGTGCCGTCAGGAAGGCTATTTTAATATTAATGAAATTCAGACAGCAATTTTTGAATATAACGGCAGATTAACCATTCTTCCAAAAAGCTGTAAAAGACCTCTTACACCCGAGGATATGAAGATTTTTCCCCAAAAGGCAGAGATATATACAGAGGTTATTATGGACGGCAGAATTCTTAACGAAAATCTAAATAGAATGGGACTTAATGTTACCTGGCTTGAAGCACAGCTTAAAGAACAAAATTATAAAAAAGCAGAGGAAATCTTTTTGGGAATTTGCGATAGCAATAATAATCTCTCGTTGTTTCCTGTTGATTAAAGCATAGCCTCAACAATCAATGATTTAGCATTTATTGTTGGGGCTAATGTATTTTAAATGTATTTATTTTTATTGTGTAATATTACAATATATTTAAAAGCCTTGAACTTGAATTTAATCTTATGGTAAAATAAAGTTAATTATATTTTGATGTGATTTTAATATACGGGGTATAATGATTATATTTTTATCTGACTTGTCACTAACTTTTGATAATAACATTTATATCAACCATAGGTTGAGTTGAAATCTTGGTAATAACTTGTAAATACCTTTATAGTTGGAAGTTTTTTGCTTATAATATCAGTAAAATAACTTTTTGGGGTAGATAAATATGGAGAAATTTAATTCAAATAAACTTAAGGAATTGAGAAAATTAAATCATATAACGCAGAAACAACTCGGAAATTTGTTGGGAATTAGCGATAGAGCAATTTCTAAATGGGAGTCTGGATTGTCAAAACCATCAGGAGAAAACCTGATTTCTTTAGCAAAAATATTCCATGTGCAGATAGAAATGTTTTTTGAACATTCCAATCCCATAAAAATAAGGAGAGAAGATTTTGTCGGCGGTATGGAATCGCTGACAGAGTTATATAAAATCGGCAGAGGTCCATCCAGCTCCCATACAATCGGACCGGAAAAGGCATGTTTGATTTTTAAAGAGAGAAATCAAGATGCAGACGGCTACAAAGTTATTCTTTATGGGTCTCTTGCCAAAACGGGAAAAGGACATGGTACAGATGAGGTTATCAGGAAAACATTTTTTCCATATGTGTGCGAAGTAGAGTTTAACTATATTTCAAGTGATATTCCGCATCCCAATACCATGGAACTTATTTCTTACAAGAAAAATGCGGAACTGGAAAAAGTAAAAGTATTTAGTATAGGCGGCGGAAGTATTGTATTCGAGGGCGATGTAATAACAGAACCGGAGAGAATATATAAACTTAATAGATTTAGTGATATAGCAAAATATTGTGAAGATAAAAATATAAGACTTTGGCAATATGCTATTGAAAATGAAGATGAAGATTTTTTAAACTATATGCATAGCATCTGGAATGCAATGAAAACATCAATAAAAAAAGGATTGGTCGATAAAGGGGAATTACCCGGAGGTTTAAGAGTTCAAAAGAAAGCAAATGCTTTAATAAACAGTCAACATGTTGACGAAACTCCTGTTACAAAAGAGAATAGGATTGTCTGTGCTTATGCATTTGCAGTTGGTGAACAAAATGCTTCGGGCGAAAGAATTGTAACTGCACCAACTTGCGGAGCGGCTGGTATTGTACCGGCGGTTTTGTACTATCAGCAACAAAAAAACGATTATAGTGACGGAAGTATAGTCCGTGCACTTATTACCGCAGGAATAATAGGAAATTTAATAAAAACAAATGCATCAATATCCGGTGCGGAATGTGGATGTCAAGCGGAGGTTGGAAGTGCATGCGCAATGGCTGCAGCTGCACTTGGCGAATTGTTTGAGCTTTCGTTTGATAAGATT
>JAZNGS010000151.1:0-3602 GCA_045576555.1 Clostridia bacterium
CAATTGCGCCCCACATTGAAGGACGATAGTTTAAATCATAGGATACGATTGTTCCATATTTTTTAGCTGTCTTAACTGCTTCGATTACAGTCTTGCAAGATTGTTCAGACAATGCAGCATAAATTCCGCCTGTGTGCAACCAACGAACACCCAATGTTCCAAAGATATACTCAAAATCAAAATCTTCTGGAGTAGCCTTTGAAATAGCAGTATTAGCTCTGTCAGAACAACCTACTGCTCCTCTGATACCAAATCCTCTTTCAGTAAAATTAAGACCATTTCTGCAAATTCTGCCGATACCGTCAGTCTTCATCCACTTGATTAATGATGTATCAACTCCGCCCTGTTCAATAAAATCTTCCATAAGATATCCAACTTCATTTTCAGCAAATGCAGTTATAACAGCTGTATCCATTTTGAAGCACTTATGAAGACCGCGGATAACATTGTATTCACCGCCGCCCTCCCAGGCTCTAAAACTTCTTGCAGTTCTTATTCTTCCCTCACCAGGGTCAAGTCTTAACATTACTTCACCCAATGAAACTGCATCATACATACATTCATTCTTATCTTTTAAATTTAAATTCATAGTATATCTCCTTATCCGCGAATACTTTTTACAATTTCAACAGCTTCCTTTGTTAATTTGATTATTTCATCAAATTTTCCTTCAGCAACCAAATCGCCCTTAACCATCCAGCTACCACCGCAGCAGATAATGCTTTTGCACTCAAGATATTCCTTGATATTCTTTGCATTGATTCCACCTGTAGGCATAAATTTAACCATATTATATGGTGCTGCCATTGCTTTAATCATATCAAGTCCGCCTGCCTGTTCAGCCGGGAAGAACTTGACAACCTTTAATCCTCTTTTAACTGCTTGCGCAACCTCTGAAGGTGTCACACACCCAGGGAAAACAGGAATGTTTTTTGACAAACAATAGTCAACAATTTCAGGGTCAAAACCAGGGCTTACAATAAACTTTGCTCCTGCACCAACAGCTCGGTCAACCTGTTCTATTGTAAGGATTGTTCCTGCACCAACAAGCATTTCAGGATGAGCTTCTGCCATTATGCGAATTGACTCCTCTGCAGCCGCAGTTCTGAATGTCACCTCAGCGCAAGCAAGTCCTCCCTCACACAAAGCATCTGCCAATGGTTTAGCATCCTTTGCATCATTTAGTACAACAACAGGCACAACGCCGTATTTTGCAATCATTTCTTCCATTATTAAACACGCTCCTAAATGTATTTTTTTCAATTATATCATAAAAATAATAACAATCAAATTGTTAAAATTTTATAAATGTATTGCAAATATTATCAATGTATGATAATATATTTGCGAGGTGATTTGAAATGATATCAACTGAAGACTTTCGTTTTTTTCATTCTTTAGAACAATCCCCTAACCCTGACGATTATCAAACTCACATTCATGCCGACTATTGTGAGATTTGTTATTTTGTGTCAGGAAAAGGTATTTTTCATATTGAGGGCAGTGACTATCATTTGAAAAAGGGCGATGTGCTTATTATGGACACAACTGAATCTCACCATATTGAAATCAGTCCGAGTGAACCATATGAAAGATATGTCTTGCATTTTAAAAAGGATTTTATACAGAAAATAGATAAAGAAAAAAAATTGCTCGAAGCAATTGAAAATAGAAGTCCCGGAAAACAAAATTTATTGAGAAAACACTATTTTGAAAACGATTTCTTTTTTCAGATAATACACAATATGATTAATTCTTCCCAACATGATGAAATGCTAATTGCATCAAATCTATTTGCTCTTTTGAATGAGATAAGAAATATTTATAAATCACCATCATTTAATACAGTGTATAACGATGATACATTAATAAATCAAATTATTTGCTATATAATGGACAACCTTGACAAAACAATTTCGCTTGATGATATTTGCAACAAATTTTATTTAAGCAAATCACAGTTATGCAGAGTTTTCAAAAAGTCAACAGGTACAACTGTGTGGAATTATATAACCTCAAAGCGTCTTATAAAAATTAAGGAATTAATTGATTTAGGAGTTATGCCAACAAAGGTGTTTTCCCAATATGGCTTTTCCGACTACTCATCATTTTATAGAGCCTACAAAAAATATTTTCATCATTCTCCAACTAAATGAATAATATAATTTTGCTTGCAAATTATTGACTTTTTTATTATGATGTGTTATTATACGAGTTGTGTCAGCGGAACACATGCGGATATGGCGGAATTGGCAGACGCGCATGGTTCAGGTCCATGTGAAAGCGATTTCATGCAGGTTCAAGTCCGTGAACCCTTTTTAAGGGAGTAACAAAAACGGCTTGTGTAAATGCTATCAACTTAAAATTTAATATTCGCGCCCTTGGCGGAATTGGCAGACGCGCATGGTTCAGGTCCATGTGCCAGCAATGGCTTGGGAGTTCAAGTCTCCCAGGGCGCACCACAGAAAAAAGGTACAACTATTACTGATAGCTGTACCTTTTTTCTTGGTATCTTAATACGTGGAAATAATTGAAACAGAAACTTGAGATGACCACATAGATATGCTGGTAAGCATACATATCTATTGCTAAAGTAGTGGGTAAAACTTATTTGTTGGAAACATATATTCCCGTTGCAATGAGCAAAAACGCTAAAATATATTGAACTTTAAATATGTTTTCTCCCAAAAGTATTGCTCCAAATATACATGCAAACACCGGTTCTGCAAATTTTACGATAAATAGTTTTGAAAGCTCCCCGTTTTTCACCACGGAAAACCAGATGCAATAGCTGAAAATTGATGCAAAACATATGTAAATCATAATAAATGCAGAATCATTGAACGCAAAGTGCATCCTGCCGCCCAAAAGATTACCTATAATCAGCAAAACTACACCGCCACAAAGTTGTGATATTCCTGTTGATGTAATCGGCTTCACGGATCGAAATACCTTTTTACTAATTACATTTGAAAAAACAGTACAGAAAGATGCTGCAATAATTAGTGCATCGCCAATATTAAAACTTATTCCACCAGAATTTGCATTTATCGCAATAATACCCACAAATCCGAGAAATACACCAGTCAGTTTTTTTGCAGTAAGCTTGTCTTCTTTAAAAAACATAGAGGAAAAGCAAACATAAAATAATACTCCAATCTGTTTTAATATTGCAGTTTTAGAACTATCCGTGAGTTTCAATGCACTATATGTAAAGCTATAATGTAAGATTATTGCAAAAAGTCCTGATAAAAGAACAGGAACTAATGCATTTTTTACATATTTAAAGGAAGCCTTATCTGTAATAAAAGCATACAAGCATATAAGTGCACCGCATACAGTAAAACGAACCCCTGCAAAAAAGAGAATATCTCCGGTTGTTACAATGTTGTATGCACCATAGCCGAGCTTTACCATAGGAAAAAGCGTTCCCCACAAAAGCATAACAAGAAGTGCATAAAGCATAGATTTATTCTTACTCATTTAACACCCTCAAAACCACTTTTCCTATATTTTCGCCTCTTTCTAAAATATCTAAAGCCTCGTTTGCATCTTCCAAAGACAAAACCTTATATATTGATGGCTGCATTTCGCCTTTTTCA
>JAZNGS010000152.1:0-3615 GCA_045576555.1 Clostridia bacterium
CGCTTCTCTATATACCCTGTCGCTTTTTAAAATTCTCTTTCCTATTTCACTGTTGTAAAAATCAAAAATCAGCATAGGATTTATTGAACTAGCTTCTAAAGGAGTTAATTCCTCATTTTTTACAAGCTCTGATATAAACAATTTAATATTTTTAATTGATATTTCCTTGTCGGGAACAAATTTTTGCATAACATAGTGTATAGCTGTTCCTCTTTCAGCGCCCGAAACATTTGTTTTGGCACTTAAATATAATGGTTTTTTAATTAAATTATCAACTGTCTTTTTATCAATATTATTTACTTGAGTGACAGATACTTTTGCTGGAATATTTGTCGATAGCTCAAAAGAATATTTTTTTTGTGAAATTTTAATATCAACATCCTGCTCTTCAATATCAACAAATTCATCCTCGTCAAATAATAAATCTGGTTTCAAAACATCAGAATATGGAATTATCTCAAAAACCCAATTCTCATTATCTAATATCGCAACAGGTGCAATCCAATCAATAAACCTCTGTACCGATGCGGCAGTAGCATTTATCATAACACCCGACCTGTCACACATTTTCTTCCATTTATCATATTCTATCGGTTTATCATCTTCAAATTCCTGAACATTCTTTCCCTTACACACCGCACTGACAAAAAGTTTTTCCTTTGCTCTTGTCATTCCTACATACAACTTTCTGACTTCTTCCGAAATAGATTCTTGAGAAATTTTCAACGATATAGCATTTTTTTGCAAAGTTTTCTTATGATATCCCTCATCTGCATCAATTAAATCAGCACCTATTCCCAAATCTTTATGAAATAGCACTCTGCCTCTTGAATCGGCAGTCTGGAATTTTTTTGCTGTTCCTGCAAGAAAAACAACAGGAAATTCAAGGCCTTTGCTCTTATGTATCGTCATAAGACGCACAACATCACTGTTTTCACCAAGTGAAACTGCAGAACTCAAGTCCTCTTCCCTTTTTTCAAGCTTATTAATATATCGGATAAAATTAAATAAACCTTTATAACCTGAATCTTCAAACATTTTTGCTCTTACAAATAAAAGTCTTAAATTTTCAGCAGCGTCTTCGCCAAAAACGGATTCACAAAATGAATATAAACCTGTTTCCTCATAAAGCGTCCATATAAGCTTGTCACATGGCATAATCTTTTTATATCCACGCCATTTTTTGATTTTTTCACATACTTTGGCACATTTATCCCTTAATTCGCCATTAGCATTTTCGCTTGCATATTTTAGTGAATTATAAAAACAATTCTGTTTACATAGTTTTATTTCACATAATTCATCATCCGTAAACAAAAAAACAGGCGAACGCATAACTGCAATTAATGATAAATCATTATATGGATTATTAATCATTTTTAATAATGAAAGCGCCATAGTTATTTCTGCTTTTTCAAAATAACCGCTGGATTGTGCAAAACACTCTATACCAAATGATGATAATTCTTCCTGATAAATCGATGCAACATTCTTGTGTGATGACATAAGAATTGCTATATCTTTATTTTGAATAGGTCTGTAATATGATTCTTCCTTTTCGATGACTTTTCCGTCATTGTCAATATCTTTTACTTTTCTTCTGTCGCGAATTAAAAAATTATTATCTTTTAATTCCCTAATTTTATTTGCTATAACTCTTGCCTCTAATTGAGTTGATGTTATTTCTTCATCAATATCATCATTTTGCGAGAGAATAATCATGCATTCGCTCTTGTATCCATTTGGAAAATCAGAATTCTTATCAATATATGAATTATCTCCGCAGTTTAGTCTCTGGTCTTCGTCATACTCAATCTCTCCGACTTCCTCCGACATTATTCCGTTAAAAACAGAGTTTATTGACTCTAAAACACTAGCGCGACTCCTGAAATTTTTTGAAAGAACGATTTTTCTGTTAACTGCTCCTATACTCTTTTCATATGTATCACTTTTGCTTTTGAAAATCTCCGGGTCGCTGCTCCTGAAACGATATATACTTTGTTTCATATCCCCAACCATAAAGAAATTATCGCCTGTTGAAATTTTTGAAAAGATTTCTTCCTGCAATGCGTTTGTATCCTGGTATTCATCAATGAGAATTTCTGAATACTTTTCTTTCATCATATTTTGAACTTCCGGATTTTCGTTTATAACCTTTAGACACAGATGCTCTATATCGGAAAACTCCATAATATTTCTGTCATGTTTTATTTTATTATATTTTTTTCCAAATTTTTGACATAAATCAACCAGCTTACTTATCATTGGATACAGATTATTAATCGAAATATCGCTTATCTCGTCGACGGTGCCTGTTATCAAGCTTCCCGCATCAGTAATTAAATCTTTAGCGTTATCGCGTCTATATTTTAATGGTTCTAATTTATCCTTGTCTTTTATCAAAAGCTCTTTATCCTTGAATTTTGGTGCAGTATTGAGCCTTATAAAAGATAATTCATTAAAAGATTCATACATCTTATCCCAATCAAGTGATTTCATATTTCTGCAAAACATATATTCATTAAAAATAGCAGTATAATATGTACCGAAACGATAATAAATTTCGTTTTCTTTCTCAGGTGGATACTCTGATATTATCTCAAATATTTTCTTTTCTGTTAACCTCTGTGAAACTGTCATAGACTCCCTTATCATTAATCGAAGAGCAATAATAAGGTGTTTTCTTGCCGATGTTATATTTTGAATAATGTCCTTTTTTAATGTTTTAAAAAAAATATTATTTTCATCATTAGATAAAAGCAATTCTTTTTTTTCGTTAAGCCATTCATCAGGTGATGGTAATGAGCGGGTATAATCATAGAGTTTTCTTACAATATCCCCTAAAGTTGATATATCACGACTGTCTGCAAGCTTAAACGCAAGGTCAACAAAGTTTTTGTCGGAATATTCTTCTTCAAATAATTCTTCTATAACCTCATCTTTTATCATTTCACATTCTGCAATATCTGCAATTTTGAAATCAGGGTCTATATCAAGTAAATGAAAATAGTTCTTTACAACCTTCAAACAGAATGCATCTATAGTTGTTATTTCGGATGCATTAACCATCTTAATCTGATTTTTAAGATGCTCACTAAACACAATGTCATTTTCATTTAATGCGTCTGAAAGCTTTTTGTTTAACGCATCAAAAACACGCTGCTTCATCTCTTTGGCAGCGGCGTTTGTGAATGTAACAACCAATATGTTTTTAATGTCGCAAAAATCAGGTGAATTTATATCGCTACATACTTTATTTATAATTCTTTCTACCAAGACAGCTGTCTTACCTGAGCCCGCAGCAGCACTGACAAGAATGTTTGAGCTTTTACTCTTATCCTCATCACGCCATTTTGAATATATTGCGTCCCTTTGTTCATCGGTCCAATTTTTCATTGCGTATCCCCCAATTATTACTAACTATTAATATGATACCATTTTTATATCCAAAAATCAATATATAGTATGAAAAGTAATTCATATTACATTTTGATTACAGGAATTCGGAAAATTTTAAATATAATTATGTTAAATTCATTAGTCAAATGAATACTTTTTACACTTTTTTCAAATGTTTTAAATTGTGTTATTTTTGTTAAATATTATTACTCAACC
>JAZNGS010000153.1:0-5065 GCA_045576555.1 Clostridia bacterium
TGCAATTTCATCATCAATAGTTGTGACAATGGTTAAAGACGGGAATGCCATTTCACAAACAAGAAGAGTGCATAAACTCGAAACAAATCTTGACCGCGTGGAACAATACAACGCACTTTCAAGAGAGATATGCCAAACACAGCTTTCTTATGATGTTCTTATGGACAGAATAAAACAAATAGAATCCAGCATCGCTTATCCATTCTGGGTTTCATTTTTAGCATATGCACTTGTGGGCAGCGCATTTGCCATCTTTTTTGGCGGTGGAATTAAGGAAAGCATAGTGGGTTTTGTTGTAGGGTTTATTCTTCGATTTGTAATGCTCGCAACAAATAAATTTCAGGCTAACCCTTTCTTTGCAAATGCCGCAGGAGCAACTGCCACAGTTATTCTTATCAAATTGGCGTCATTCATATTCCCTGATTTAGATATCCAAACATCAACTATTGCTGTTTTGATGTTGCTGGTTCCTGGCGTGCTTTTCACAAATTGTATAAGAGATTTTGTTGCCACCGATTATACTGCAGGACTATCTAAAATAGTTGAATCAATATTTATCGCAGCAGCAATTGCACTTGGTGTTGGTGTGTCAATTTTGTGGAGGTGACAAGTATGATTATAGATATTATTTCCGCATTTTTTGCAACAATGGGTTTCGCCCTGTTATATAATGTTCGAAAGAGAAATTTAGTTGTCTCATCCTTGTGTGGCGCATTTTCGTGGATGGTTTATCTGATTGCAGACGGAGTTACTAATTCTTTAGTCATTCCATATTTTATATCAGGAATTGCTATAGCCTTTTATTCTGAGCTTGCTGCCCCAATTTTAAGGGCACCTGTTACCGTCTTTCTAATTCCAGGGATTATTCCGCTTGTGCCAGGACTCACCATATATAGAACCATGGAGGCTTGTCTTTTCGGAGACATTCAAGGCTTTGCGGAGGGCCTGGTAAATACACTTAAAATCGGTGGTGCAATATCCATTGGTTTAATCTTGATTTCTTCATTTTTCAGAATTTTCAGAGCAAGTTTATATGCACTTAATAAATCAGACAAATAAAAAAATGGGTATTAACCCATTTTTTTATTTTATTTCTTCAAAATCAGCCACTCCGTGTTTACATAGCGGACAAATGAAATCATCAGGAAGTTCGTCACCCTCATACACATAACCGCAAATTTTGCAAACATAACCTTTTTTACCCTCTGTCTGTGGTTTTGGCTTGACATTTGCATGATAATATGAATATGTCATTGTTTCCATATTGGTTATCACTCTTGCCTCTGTCACAGAACAGATAAACATTCCGTGAGTGTCAAGGTCAACATACTGTTCAACCTTAAGCGACATAAAGGAATTAATATATTTAGGAAGGAACACAAGTCCGTTATCAGAGCGAAGTATCTCAATATCCTTAAACTTGTCAGCATTTCTTCCGCTTTGGAAACCGAAGTTCTCAAAAACACTAAATGGTGCATCAACTGATAGACAGTTAATATTCATTTTACCTGTTTGCTTGATTGTATGGTGTGAATAATTTTGTTTATTAATTGTCACAGCAATTCTGTTTGGTGTATCTGTCACTTGAGTAACAGTATTTACAATCAATCCGTTATCCTTTTTGCCATCATTTGAAGTCACAACATACAAACCATATCCGATATTGAAAAGTGCTGTCAAATCATTTTTGTTTGCGGTTTCGTCCTGTCTTGCCTGATAATCAGCACAAAGCTCGTTTGCAAGGTCATCAAGCTGCTTTGAGCTTTCGTCATTCAACGCAGATAAAATTTTAACAGTTGTATCTGCATATGTGATATTCTTACTCTTTTCAAGCATTTCTCTCATAACCTTTGCAGCCAAAGGCGCCCAGCTTCCGTTTTCAATAAATGCAACAGTCTTATTCTGGAAATTTCTCTCAACAAGATGGTTTATAAACTCTCTCATAAATGGGAAAATCTCTGCATTGTAGGTTGTGGTTGCCAAAATTAACTTATTATATCTAAATGCATCCTCAACTGCCTCTGCCATATCGCATCTTGCAAGGTCATTTACCACTACTTTAGGGCATCCGTTTGCTTTTAGCTTATCAGCAAGCTTTAAGACTGCTTTTTTGGTGTTTCCATACACAGATGTATATGCAATAACTATTCCCTCAGACTCGGATTGATAGCTTGACCATGTGTTGTAAAGATTTAAATAATAACCAAGATTTTCTTTTAATACAGGGCCATGAAGAGGACAAATTGTTTGAATATCCAATGTTGCGGCTTTTTTCAAAAGATTTTGCACCTGCTGACCATATTTCCCAACGATACCTATATAATATCTTCTTGCCTCGCAAGCCCAGTCTTCTTCAATATCCAATGCTCCGAATTTCCCGAAACCATCTGCAGAGACCAAAACCTTATCCAGGGCATCATAAGTAACAATTACCTCTGGCCAATGCACCATAGGTGCTGCGACAAATGCAAGATTATGCTTGCCAAGAGAAAGAGTGTCACCCTCTTTAACAACCATCTTTCTGTAATCAAAATCCATATTAAAAAATTGCTTCATCATACCAAAGGCTTTTTCAGATGAAACTATCTTTGCATCAGGATAGTTATTTATAAAATTAACAATATTTGCAGAATGGTCAGGCTCCATATGCTGAATTATAAGGTAGTCAGGCTTTTCATCACCCAACACATTCTGTATATTATCAAGCCATTCGTGAGTAAAACGAGCATCTACAGTATCCATAACAGCTGTTTTCTCATCTATAATTACATATGAGTTATATGAAATACCATTTGGCACCACATACTGCCCCTCAAACAAATCAACTTCATGGTCGTTTACACCGACATATTTTATATCATTGGTAATATTCATATCTGCTTTTCTCCTTTATATATTTGATACAAAAATTATATCAAAAACCAAATAAATAGTCAACACTATATATTATATCTTTTTAATAGCAAATAATTACTTTATTGTAAATTTTGTATGATAGTTTTTTGTCATTCTATTGACTTTTTGGTCGAAATATGCAATAATTATTGTAGTTTATACTAAATATTAGGAGGTTTCTTATGAAAAAAGGAAATTTAGGCAAAATCATTGCTATTATCATTGCAATGATAGTTGTAATTGCAGGTGCTTTTATATTTAAAGCAGAAGCAGTTGACGGTGCAAGTATGTATGCTGCAACAGCTATGGCACTATTCCCACCATTCTTGGCTATTGCGTTAGCACTTATCACAAAGGAAGTTTATTCTTCATTATTTATTGGTATCCTTTTAGGCGGACTTTTATCTGCTAACTGGAATATTGTAGGAGCTATGGATTATCTTGTGAATGATGGTATAATCGCAGCTATTTCATCAACTGCGGGAATATTTATGTTCCTTGTAATTCTCGGTGTTATGGTTGCTTTGATTAACAAAGCAGGCGGGTCGGCAGCATTTGGAAGATGGGCAAAGGTACATATCAAATCAAGAGTTGGCGCAATGATTGCAACATTTATTCTTGGTGTTTTAATCTTCATTGATGACTATTTTAACTGCTTGACAGTTGGTAGCGTTATGAGACCTGTTACTGACAGCCACAAGATTTCAAGAGCAAAGCTTGCATATTTGATTGATGCAACTGCAGCTCCAATCTGTATGATTGCTCCTGTTTCATCATGGGCAGCAGCCGTTTCACAGTTTGCTGAAGGCACAGCTTATTCAGGAATTGAGCTTTTCATTCGTGCTATTCCTTATAACTTCTATTCACTTTTGACATTCGTGTTTATAATCGCTCTTGCTCTTATGAAGTTTGATTACGGCCCAATGAAGTTGCATGAATTTAATGCAATCAACAACAATGACTTGTTTACAAGCGGCGAGAGAGTTGCTGAAACAGATGCAGCTGAAGCAAATCCAAGAGGAAGAGTTATTGACCTTATCCTACCTGTAATAGTATTGGTTGTTACAAGTATCCTTGGTTTATTGTATGTTGGCGGATTCTTTGCTGGTTCTGATTTTGTTACTGCTTTCGGTGACACAGATGCAACTGTTGGTCTTCCATGGGGTGCATTGATTGCTTTAGTATTTACAATCATCTACTTGATGGCAAGAAAGATTGTTACATTTAAAGAAGCTATGGAATGTGTTCCAAAGGGATTCATTGCAATGGTTCCTGCAATCTTGATTTTGACATTTGCTACAGCTCTTAAAAATATGACAGGTCTTTTGGGCGCTGCTGACTTTGTTGGCGCATTGATGGATTCTGCTGCTGCAGGTCTTGCAAACTTCTTACCTGCTATCATATTTATCGTTGCTTGCGTTCTTGCTTTTGCAACAGGAACATCTTGGGGAACATTCGGTATCCTTATTCCTATCGTTGCTGCAATCTTTGAGCCAGGCAGCCAGTTTATGATTATCGGTATGTCAGCTTGTCTTGCAGGTGCTGTTTGTGGCGACCACTGCTCACCTATCTCTGATACAACAATTATGTCATCAGCAGGTGCTTGCTCTGACCACTTAAACCACGTTTCAACTCAATTGCCATACGCAATCACAGTTGCTGCAATTTCATTCGTAATGTACTTACTTGCTGCATTTGTTCCAAATGCTTACATATTGCTCCCTGTTGGTGCAATCCTTACAGTAGCTACATTGTTCGTAATTAAAAAGGTTACAAAATAAGCTTAAATAGCAAAATACCCTATCCATTGGATAGGGTATTTTTATGTACTTACTAATAAAACTTTTAGATATTTTAATATTCCACAGAATTAATTATTTTATCAAAAATTTCCTGTGTTTTGGCTCCATCTGCGCGTTCAAGAACAGTGAATTGAACTAAAATATACTTCCCGTTTCCGTTGAAGATATATAGGGTATTTAAATAATTTTCCCCTTCACTCTTCTCCTTATATTTAAAATAATATCCAGATTTTTTTCCAATATTGATTTTCTGAGGAGTTGAGTCATACATAGTTACAAGTGCGTTTAACTTTGCATCGTCATACATATATTTTGCAAGTTCCTGAACATTCATATTATCAGCAGCAGATTTATTAACAGTCAACACA
>JAZNGS010000154.1:0-2480 GCA_045576555.1 Clostridia bacterium
GTGCAGTGGTGTTGATGAACAAAGACTTGCTGATTTTTCACAAGCTTTGGCAGGAAATTGGTCTGCAGAAGAATGTGATAAATGGTTTGACTATGATTCGGCACAAGGACCGGATATGAGTATGTAGGAGGAGATAATATGATTAGAAATATTGATATTTTAATTGAAATACAGAACAGAATACATAAGTTTCGCATTCTTGATGATGTGATTGCAGTTATGCTTGAAGACAAAGATACGGAGTTTTCGGAACTGATAGAATCACCCTGTCAGGAAATGTGTGACATCTTAAATGCCATAAACGATATAGACAAGCTGTTGGATTCTCTCACCGAGGATTTGAGAGGTTCGATGGTGAATGACGGTTTCGATCCCGATGACTATAAGTTCTGGAATGCGTGCTTGATACACAGTCCGTACAACCTCGAAGGATTAATCGAAACCTTTGAGGGAGCCATAGAAACCCTTGAATTATATATCCTTGAAACAGTAAGAGGATATAAAATCCTAACTCAGCTTGCTTATGATAAAAACCCTCGTTTGCCCGGTTTGAATAAGCAAGAGGGTAAAGGTTGATGGCTACGAAATTTATGTCTGGTACAGAGTTGTTTATGTTTGAATGTTTAATGCAGCAGACTCCGAATATGAGCAGGGCAAACCAAGAGGAAAAGAGATTCAAAGCTCAGTATATCGGAGTGCTTAAAGATTACATGCGAGAATATGGCTATGGGGATATCCGTAAAAGAGTATTAAATTCGTTGGATAAATTTATATTTGATGAGTTTATATTCTGCAATGAGGAGCATAGAGATACCTTCTGGAGAATGTACACAAGATGGGCCAAGAACGCAGATAAAAAGAACCTTGATACAATGGCTATTATTTATTTGCTAAGTACCCATCGGGAATTCGGAACTATCTTGGCAAACTATGTTTCCAATCCCCTGTATGTCTTGCCTAAAACCTACAGTGGAGGTAATGATGAAGAGAAATATAATATCTATCATGCAGTGAAGATGCTTGCCGGAATGGAATCAGGTTTAGAAGAGGCGGATTTATTCGAGGATGAAATCATTAATGACAAAATCCTATGCCTCATCATAAATGCGAAATTCATAAGCAAGTATGGCATTAACGGATATCAGGACAAGAAAAACAGAAGGAAGGAGCCATATATAAATAACTCGGCAAAGCACAGGCGTAATCAAAAGTTGTTTTCATATAAAGGACAGACGATAAGAATTAAGTAGGAGGTGAATCGAAATGTCAGAAAGAATTAAGCATCCAAGCTATGCAAATCTGTATATTGGAAGAAGTCAATGCAGTGGTCAGCAAGCCTTGTTTGGAAGTTCTATTAAACATCACGATATTATCACTCTACGTATAAGTCCTGCATATATGGATAGAGATTTGAATTATGACAGATACTATGCAGAGAATCATCCATACATTGAGATTAATATGAGCCAGTCACAGTTTGCACAGGCAATAACATCTCTCAATATGGGTGCAGGAGTACCTGTTACATTAAGACAGATAAACGGAGAATACATAGAGCCTTGTCCGTTCGTAGATAAAAGGGAGCAGTTCAGCAATGAATTCAGAGAAGATATGAATGAACTGACCAAGAAGATAAAAGAAACG
This sequence comes from Clostridia bacterium, assembly GCA_045576555.1. GTDB lineage: Bacteria > Bacillota > Clostridia > UBA1381 > UBA1381 > RGIG1988. Next base: position 1,645 of record JAZNGS010000154.1, read on the forward strand.
ACAAAGGCAGTTGAAGACCTGATACAGCACAAGAGAACGTTTACAAAGCAGGACAAAGAACAAATCCTGTCGACACTGCATTCTGTATCGCAACAGCTTTCTTCAAATTATCCATATATGTTTTCGATGTTTAATGAGCAGATGGATAAAACAGTCACGGAAGCAAAAGCCGAAATAGAAAGCCACCTGCAAGCAAGAATGGAAGATGTTGCGTTGAAAGCAATGGGTAAATCACAGGAGCAGGAACTACTGCCTGAAGAAGATCAGGATATCGAAGAAGACGGCGGAATGCTGATGGGAGGAATGTAGAATGGCAGTTTTGTTTTCACACATAACTCTATCGGCGGATAATGGTTCAACAGAGACTTTTTTATGCGGAGGTATTCCTGACAAAGAATCAGACTTTGAAAACCTTACAGCGTATCAAAACTTCCTTGAAGATAATCCTGAAATAGAATCCATCGATGTAGAGGTTAGAAGTTTTCTGTATGGTGACGGTGAAGTAGTTGATGCAAACGAATATGAGGTCGCATACTTCACCAAACGAGGACCTGACTTTATAGAAAGGTCAACGGTAAAACCGCATGAGGAATCAAACTTCTTCATCCTGACGGATAATGACGAGATGGAAGAAACAGAGGAACCAATGATGGAAATGTAGAGGTGAGAATTAAATGGGTTATGTATTAACTTTTATAGGCGGTACAATGTTTGGTGGACTTTTCGGAGTCGTAACAATGTGTTGCTTCATTGTAAGCGGACAGGAATCAAGAAGGGAGGAAAAATACCTTAATGGAAAACAGGATCAAAGTGATGGTGTTTGAGCCATTAAGAGA
>JAZNGS010000155.1:0-3311 GCA_045576555.1 Clostridia bacterium
GAAGAGCTTGCGCCACTCATCACACCTGATGAGGATGACCCGAAAGCAATGCGTTTTGATGCTCTTATGTACGGCATTGAGCTTGCATATCTGATAGGTAAAAAATATACTCGTGCCCGTAGTGACCTTTTCAAAAAGGTTGCAGGCATTGCAAGCGTTGCAAACATTCCTGAAATAATGGTGCAAGCGGAATTGATTGATAAGATTCTTCACACCAATTATGTTGACAATGCAGGCATCAACGAGTTTGAGCATATCCGTATAAACTTGCGTGATTTGATAAAATACATTCCCTATGAAGGTGCTATCTACAACACAAACTTTGACGATGAAATTTTATCAATCGAATGGAACGAATCCGAACTCGAAAATGATGATTTGAAGAATTACAAAGCCAAAGCTGAATTCTATGTTCGTCAGCATCAGGAAAATCCCGTTATTGCAAAACTCAAATCAAATATTCCTTTGAATACTGATGATGTGAAAGCATTGGAAGAAATTCTTTGGAACGAGGTGGGAACAAAGGCTGACTATGAAGCTGAGTTCGGTCAGAAGCCTCTCGGTGAATTTGTTCGTGAAATCGTAGGTCTTGATATGAATGCAGCTAAAACTGCATTCGCAAAATATCTTGATGATGTAAATCTTGATTCAAGGCAGATTTATTTCGTGAACCAAATTGTTGAATATATAGTTCACAACGGCTTGATGAAAGACCTTTCCGTTTTGCAAGAATCACCATTCACAGATAAAGGCAGCGTAGTCGAAATTTTCACAGACTTGTCCGTCTGGGCAGGTATCAGAAAAATCATCGAAAATATCAACGCAAATGCTAATGTGGCGTAAAATTCCTCTGTACTTAAGTAAAAGGCTTATGAAGCGACAGTTAGAATTAATGTAATAATTGACGAGGTGAAAACATGACGATTAAAGATTGGATTTTATTGTTATTGCCAATTGTTTTTAATGGCATCATACTTGTTATATTTCAAAAATTTGTTATAGACAAGTACATTAAACACAGAATGTTAAAAGACGAAATTGTAAAAGAATTTTTGGATATGTTAAAAGACTTGATCAGTCATATGATTCAATCCAACTTTGAATCAATGAATGATGGTGATAGTATCAACAACAATGTGTCTATTATGCAGAAAAAGCTAGTAGAGATTGTCAAGTATTACCATACCAATGAATACGATTTAAAAAAGTTCAAAAAAGAATACGAAACACTTAATGAAAATTGGATGACTTTCCAAAACACATTAAACAATTACGCTAATAGGGATCCACAAACAGAGCAAATGAAATTGGATTTAGGAGAAAAAATGCAAGAAGTTTTTGATTCTCTTAACAGTTTAATTGAAAAGGTTAGAAAGAAATATTAATTAAGTTTCAATAAGCACATATTGTTGCAAAATTCAAATATTCCGCTGGACTTATGGAAACCTTTGTGGTATGTGTTTGTGTTGCATGAAAGGAGTGCGACACATGAGAATGATTGAAGATTTATTCTACGGTAACATATGCCCGTGCGAGAAGCACCTGACTCGTGGGAGCGAGTATTCACATCTGCTCGAATTGGCGGTGAAGAATGAGGAGAAACTGTCTGAACTGTTATCACCGCAACAGAAAGATATGTTTGAGAAAGTCAAAGACAGTATGACTGATATGAATAATCTCTTGGAGAAAGAAGCTTTTATAGATGGCTTCAGGTTAGGTGTTAAGCTTATTGCAGAAGCAGTTTACGATAAGTCAGGAGATATATAATCAAGGTGCAAATGTGCCATTAGTCAGCCACTAAAAGCCGAATAAGACGAGTTATAGTGAGAGCAGGGAAACTAATCCCTGCTCTCGTTTTTTCTTTCCTTTGCCCATATGTAAAAAACTTTGATGATATAACAAAGATAAATTCATAGAAAATGCTCTAATTAACTAATGTTAATAATTGAATTTTCCAAGCAGCGCTTGAGAACTGTTCAAAGAATGGTTTATTGTTTTCTATGATTTAATGCGTTATTATATACACAGACCGGTCAACAAATCTAATCAGAGGTGATGAGAATAATGACTATTTATTTAAGCGAAAACATCAAAAGGTTGAGACTTCATAAAGAGCTTACCCAAGAAATTCTTGCAGATTTTTTAGGTGTTACTTCTCAAAGTGTCAGCAATTGGGAGCGTGGAGAAAGTTATCCCGATATTACGATGCTACCTGAAATTGCAGGCTTTTTCAAAGTAAGTGTTGATGAGTTGCTTGGTGTTAATAGAGCAGAAGACGAGGCTGAAATAATCAAAGAACTTGAGGCATATGATAATCTTACAGACAAAGAATTAAAAATAGAAACAATAAATAGACTTAAAGAAAAGTTTCCTAATGATTTTCGGATTCTATTGAGATATATGACTTGCCTTGTTCATTTCAAAGAAAACACACCCGAAAATGTTGCAAAGATAATTGCAATATACGAAAATATCAAACAGAACTGCAACAATGACAAAATACGCATTTCTGCCAAAAGACATATCGCTGAACTCTATAAAGGACTTTCAGAAAAAGAAGGAAGCGGCATAACCTTTGAGGACTGTGAAAAAATCATAAAAGAAATGCCAAGAATGAGAGACGGACAGGAAATGTTCTGCTTTTATTATCCTGAGAACTATCCTAATGGTGATGAGATAATAATGAATACTCTTGAAGAACAATTCTTGTTGCTCAATACAGTTTATTCTCACTATTTTCATTATAACGCCTTTTTCTATGACAGAAACTTCTCTGACGAATGGGTGCTTTCAGCATTCAAAACAGAACTCGACTTTTTGAATTTTGTGTACGATGATGGTCATTACGGCAAAATGTGGCGAACGGTAATTTATAATTACGGACATTTAGGTGTAAGATATTTTAAACTTGGTGATAATGCCAATGCGTATGAAAACTTCAGAAAAATGTGCGACCTTGCTATTAAGTTCGATAATATGGACAGAATAACAACTATGCACTCAGTAATGTTCGAAGGTAATAAATTTGATAAGCATACTTTGGGTTCTACTTATGTTGCAAAAATGCAGGTCAAAGAACTTTTGACTGAAAATTATCCGTTGTCAGATAAGTTCAAGGCAACAGACGAATTCAAAAAAATTGTTGCCATGCTTGAATAATAATTTGATATAAATAACACATAAGAAAGCACCCGCCACAATAGTGTGACGGGTGTTGTTTGTAAATATAAATCTATATAACGCCTCTGCGTTTTGCTTCTTCAATCAACTTGGGTTGAATTAAAGGATATGTCCAATTTTCTACTAATGTA
>JAZNGS010000156.1:0-12184 GCA_045576555.1 Clostridia bacterium
ACTGTTTTTTATGTTAATTCCTTGACTAAAATATTTATTTTACTTACATTTACAGATGTCATTTTATCAATGGTCTGTGTAACTTTTTTTGAAACTTCATCACATATTTGGGGTATCGGAACACCGAATTTTAGCGAAAGACTAAAAGTTATTTCTGCACCATCAATTGTATTATCAACAATTATATTGGTTATCTTTGTGACTCCGTCAATCTTTAATGAAACAAACTCAACCAACTGCGCTATTGCGTTATCGGAAATTGAGAATCCGCCAAGATAGCTGTAGGTCGGTCTGATTACCGTCTTATCCGAAACTATCTCTTTTCTTCCATATCCATATCTCAAAGTTCTTATTGGATGCAGGAAATAGCCTGAAAAATCTTTCTTTATCTCCAAAGACGCAACAGGAATTATATGCTTTCCCTGTTCAGCGCGCATTGTTCTTGCAATTTCAAGCTCGTCAGGCGATTGTATTTCCTCAATTTTTATATACTCATCAATACTGCCTATCTCCAAAGACTCACAAATTCTGTCGGTCATTGCTTTTGAAGTTCCCAAAATCAAAAGACTCTCGATTTTGTTTTCCAAAATCGCATTTTTTACCTCTTTTATGTGGTCTTTGTCATAAAACAATGCCCTTTTAACCGATGCGACTTTTGTTTTTTCCTTTTTCGCAGATTTACCTGCAAGAACTTTGTTTGACATTATCAAAAGTCCGTCATCAATAATCGCATCAAGCTTTTTTCTCTTAGCAAAACCCACTGCACGATGGCTTTTGCCTGTTCCGCTTTTACCGATTAAGGCCAAAATTCTCATATCCTGTCCCCTTATTCAAGTTCAAATGCACCTGTGTAAAGCTGATAATATGTTCCCTTTTGTTTAATTAAATCTTCATGGCTTCCGCGTTCTATTATCTCGCCCTTATCCAAAACCATAATCACATCAGAACCTTTTATAGTGGACAAACGGTGCGCGATAACAAAGACAGTTCTGTCTTCCATAAGTTTATCCATACCTTTTTGAACAATAGCTTCAGTTCTTGTGTCGATTGATGATGTTGCTTCGTCCAAAATCATAACAGGCGGGTCTTTTACTGCAGCTCTTGCAATAGAAATAAGCTGTCTTTGACCTTGTGAAAGATTTGCACCATTATTTGAAAGCTCTGTTTCGTATCCGTCAGGGAGTCTTGTGATGAAATCGTCTGCACCTGCTAATTTTGCAGCGGCAATACATTCTTCATCAGTAGCCTCTAATCTTCCGTAGCGGATATTTTCCATAACAGTTCCCGAAAACAAGTTGGTTTCCTGCAAAACCATGCCCATTGAACGCCTTAAGTCTGACTTTTTAATCTTATTTATATTAATTCCGTCATACCTGATTTTTCCGTCTGCAATATCATAAAATCTATTGATAAGATTTGTGATTGTTGTTTTACCTGCACCTGTCGCTCCGACAAATGCCACCTGTTCACCTGGGTTTGCATAGACAGACACATTCTTTAAAACAATTTTATCCTCGTTATATCCGAAATCAACCTCTGTCATTCGAACATCACCCTTTAAGAGAGTGTAGGTGAGAGTTCCGTCACTGTGAGGGTGCTTCCATGCCCATTTGCCTGTTCTTTCATTGGTTTCTGTTATGTTTCCATTTTCATCAACCTTTGCATTCACCAATGTCACATAACCATCATCAGCTTCAGGCTTTTCATCCATAACCTCAAAAATTCTCTGTGCTCCTGCAAGTCCCATTACAACTGAATTTATCTGTTGTGAAAGTTGGTTTATGTTACCTGTGAACTGCTTTGTCATATTAAGGAAAGGAACAACTATACTGATTGAAAAAGGCATACCCGAAAAGCTCATATTTTTAATTCCTGATAATATGAACACTCCGCCTGTGATTGCAGCTAACACATACATAATGTTTCCGATGTTTCCGATTATAGGTCCTAAAATGTTTGCAAAGGAATGCGCTTTCCTACTGTCCTCATAAAGCTGATTATTAATCTTTTCAAACTCTTTTTCACATTCGTCCTCGCGGCAAAATACCTTAACAACCTTTTGTCCATTCATCATTTCCTGAATAAAGCCCTCGGCTTTTCCTATGGATTGTTGTTGTTTCATAAAGTATTTTGCAGAGCCGCCGCCAACCCTTTTGCTGACATTTATCATAACAACAACTCCGACAATTACCAATGCGGTCATATAGAAGCTATAATAAAGCATAACCGACAAAACGCACAACACAATCGCACCGGATTGCAAAAGATGAGGCAAGGCTTGAGAAACAAGCTGACGGAGAGTATCAATATCGTTTGTGTAATGACTCATTATATCTCCGTGCTTATGAGTGTCGAAATATTTAATCGGAAGATTTTGCATTCCGTCAAACATCGCTCTTCTCATCTTGCACAAAAAGCCTTGTGTAATATATGCCATAAGCTGATTATAAACTGTGATTGCAATTATTGCGGCAAGATACAAACAGACAAGAATTACTATAACAGGGAATATTTCCTTTGACGCACTCTGCCAGTCTCCGCTTTGCCACCATTTTTCTATGATTGCGATTACTTTTTGGGTAAATATCGCAGGAATTGCAGAAATTCCTGCAGAAAAGAGTATGCACACAACTGTCACAGGTGCTAAAACAGGATAGTATCCGAAAAGCATTTTGACAGTACGCGACAAAACATTTTTATCAAACTTTCTTTTTGGTGATTTATTCATCCTGCGCACCCCCATTCTGCTGATTGTTTACTTCCTGATATATCGGACTGTTTTTCAATAACTCCTCGTGAGTTCCGACCGACTCAATCTGACCGTTATCCAGCACAATTATCATATCGGCATCCGAAACAGAAGAAACTCTCTGTGCAATTATCAGCTTTGTTGTTTCAGGAATATATTTTTTAAATTCATTCCTTATCAACGCATCTGTTTTGGTATCTACTGCACTTGTCGAGTCGTCAAGTATCAATATTTTTGGCTTTTTCAAAAGTGCCCTTGCAATACAAAGTCTTTGTCTTTGACCGCCCGACACATTTGTTCCACCCTGTTCGATAAAGGTGTCATATTTATTCGGAAAGCTCTCAACAAAGTCGTGTGCCTGCGCCATTTTGCAGGCCTCTATCAGTTCTTCGTCCGTTGCATCAGCATTTCCCCAACGCAAGTTTTCCTTTATTGTTCCTGAAAAGAGCATATTTTTTTGCAACACCATTGCAACTGAATTTCTCAAAGAATCAAGGTCATATTCTTTGACATTTTTTCCACCGACTATGACCTCTCCCTCGGTTACATCATAAAGTCTTGGAATCAACTGAACAAGCGATGATTTACCTGAACCTGTTCCGCCCAAAATTCCGACTGTCATTCCTGATTTTATGCTTAAGTTTATATCGGACAATGCATTCTTTTTTGCTTTTTGCGAGTATTTAAAGCTAACATTGTTAAATTCAATTGAGCCATCACTAATTTCATAGACAGGATTTTCGGGATTTGTCAAAAGACTCTTTTCCTCAAGTACCTCATAAATTCTCTTAATTGACTCTGCAGACATTGTCAGCATAACATATATCATTGAGAGCATCATCAAGGACATCAAAATCTGCATACCGTAAGTGAGCATTGCAGAAATCTGTCCGACATCTATGAGTGTTCCTCTTGATGTGATTACAAGTCTTGAGCCGAAAAGCAATACAAAGATTGAATTTAAGTAAACGCAAAATTGCATAAGCGGAGCATTTAGGGCAACTATTCTTTCTGCCTTTGTGAAATCGCTCCTTATGTTTTCAGCGGCCGTACCAAACTTTTCCTTTTCATATTCTTCTCTTGAAAAGCCCTTGACATCACGCATTGCTCTGACATTTTCTTCAATGGACTCATTCAGTATATCATACTTCTTGAAAACTCTCCTGAATGCAGGCATCGCCTTTTTGCTTATTACAAATAATCCTATTGCCAAAATCGGAATTATCACAACAAAAGTTGCCGCAAGCGGTCCACCCATAATAAATGCCATCACAACAGAGAATATAAGCATCAAAGGACTTCTTATAGCAACTCTTATTAACATCATAAAGGACATCTGCACATTCACAACATCTGTTGTCATACGGGTAACAAGCGAGGTGTGTGAAAACTTATCAACATTTCCGAACGAAAATTTCTGTACATTTTTAAATATATCGTGTCTTAAATTCTTCGCAAAGCCTGTTGATGCCTTTGCACTTGCAAACCCTGCAACAGCACCGCAGCAAAGCGATACCATAGCAAGAATAAGAAGCACCAAACCAACCATTCCTACAGTTTTAATGCTTTCTCCCAACTTTATTTTATTAACTAACTCCGCTGTTATAAAAGGAATCAATGTTTCAACAACTGACTCTAATGTAATAAAAACAAGCGAAATTACAGCAGGTTTTTTATATTCTCTAACACTTTTTAAAAAGCGTTTATACATACTAATCTCCCTTTCTTATGTAGTACAAAATATTATATACATACCAAATTTTAATGTCAATATAAACACACCAATAATTTACATTTTATTAACATAATTCTCAAACTCAACATTCTCAACCTTGAATTCCTTTTTATCAAGGTATGATAAAATCCCTGCATCAGTTTTAAAATCAAATATGAGTTTATATGCACAAAGCGCCTGATAATGCATATTATTTTCCTTATTGATTTTGTTATTCCCATATTTTCCGTCACCTAAAAGCGGATGCCCTATTGAAGCAAAATGTGCTCTTATCTGATGTGTTCTGCCTGTTATCAAATCAACCTCAACCAAAGAGAAATTGTTCTTTTCCTCTAACACTCTGTATTTTGTGATAATTGTTTTGCTTCCTTTTTTTGATTCGTTATAAACATAAACTCTTTTTTCTTTTTCGTCCTTAAAAAGCCATGCAGTAAGCTCGTCTTCCTTTTTTGAAAGTATGCCTGTGACAATGCAAAGATATAGTTTTTTTAATTCCCTGTCCTTGACTTTTTGGTTCATTATGCGAAGTGACTCTGCATTTTTTGCCGCAATAACAATTCCTGATGTGTTTCTGTCAAGACGGTTGCATAGTGCAGGGACAAAGGTGTTTTCTTCATCAGGCTTATATTCCCTTTTTTTATAAAGGTATGCTTTTATGTGGTCAATCAGCGAAACACTTTTATTATCCTCGTCTGCGTGCACCACCATACCTGCCCTTTTATTAACAAGCATAATATTTTCATCTTCATATACTATATCAAGTTTTGGCTCCAAAGTGTAAAAAATCTCGTCCGACACAGTTTTTTCAAAAAACTCGTCCTTTAAAAAGAGCTTTAATATATCGCCCTCGGACAATTTATATGCTCCGTCCTTTATGTGCTTGCCATTCACCCTCACACACTCTTTTCGAAGACTTTTATAGAGCATTGCCTCCGGCATATTAGGACAAAGTTTTGCCAAAAATTTATCCAGCCTTTGGTCCTTATCATTTCTTCCAATTATAAATTCTCTCATTTTTTACCTACATTATTTACAAATTTATTAATTTTATCTAAAATATATTGTAACACAAAAAAAGTTGTGATACAATATACTTTGAATATATTTTTTGGAGGAAATGATTTTGGGACTTTTTGATTTTAATAAACCAGGACCGGGCATAGACAAGGATGCTCCGAAGAAAAAGGGGATATTCTTATATTTTGAGATTTTTGGAAGAAAAATATCAAAACTTTTTTCTTTGAGTATGCTTTACTTTTTGTGTTCTATTCCAATGATGCTTATATATTTCTTTGCGTTTTTGTTTGAGATTCCTGTTCTGGCTAATATGTTCTCTGTAAATGTTATTTCACCGGAACATAATGTTCTTCTTTCTTCGTTATTAACCATTGTCTGCACAATCGCTTTCGGCACAGGTCCGGCATCTGCTTCAATGGCATATATATTAAGAGAACATTCAAGAGAACAACATGTCTGGCTATTTAGCTCATTTTTCGATAAAATAAAAGAGAATTTCAAAAAAGAAATAGTTATTTTCCTTATTGATTTGGTGTTTGTTTTACTTGCAACATTTGCAATATCATTTTATTTCAGACATCACCTTGCAACAGGCTCAATTCTCTACTTTGTTCTGTTTCTTGTGATGCTGATGGCTTCAATTATTTTTATGATGATGCACTATTACATACATCAGCTTATTGTAACCTTTGAAAATACTTTGGGAGAGGTTTATAAAAATGCATTTTTACTCACTCTTTCAACTCCTCTTCCATGCATTTTGCTAACTGCATTCATATTAGTTTTGAATTACTTTTTGTTTAGCTATGTTAAGCCTGCTTTTGCGATTTTGTTTAATTTTCTTTTCTTGTTATCCTTTTTCAGATTTCCTGTTGAATTTTATGTTAACAGCGCGATAAAAAGGATTATTCCAAAAGAGGAAGAAGACACATCTTCAGTTTTACAGGGGAGCGAAGAATAATGTTTTTGGATAATTATGATGTGGCGGTAATCGGTGCAGGCCACGCAGGAGTTGAGGCGGCAGTTGCAGCTGCAAGACTTGGAATGAAAACAGTTATTTTCTCAATCAGTCTTGATGCTGTCGGAAATCTGCCTTGCAATCCAAGCATAGGCGGAACTGCCAAAGGTCATCTTGTGCGCGAAATTGACGCACTCGGCGGAGTTATGGGCAAAGCCGCTGACAAAACATTTATTCAATCTAAAATGTTAAATGTCGGCAAGGGCCCTGCTGTTCATTCATTAAGATGCCAGATAGACAGAAAAAAATATCACATTGAGATAAAAAGAATTTTGGAAACAACCCCTAATCTGCAATTAAAACAAGCTGAAATCTGCAAGATTTTAACTGATGAAAATGGTATTTCGGGAGTAGAAACACATCTTGGCACAAAATTCGGCGCCAAAGCAGTTATTATCGCAACAGGAACATACCTTCGAGGAAAAATTCTAATCGGAGATTACTCAAAAGAGTCAGGTCCTGACGGAGTTTTTCCTGCTATGGAACTCACTGACAGCATAAAAGCTCTCGGTGTTGAAATGATGCGTTTTAAAACAGGAACGCCTGCAAGAATACACGCAGATTCTCTTGATTTTTCAAAAATGGAAAGAGAAGAGGGCGATGAGAGAATTGTTCCATTCTCTTTTGAAACAGAAGAAACAGGCGAAAATTTAGTGCCCTGCTGGCTCACCTACACAAACGAGGAAACTCACAAGATTATTATGGATAATATCCACAAAGCGCCTATGTATAATGGTATGGTTGAGGGTGTGGGTCCGAGATATTGTCCGTCTATTGAAGACAAGATTATGCGTTTTCGCGACAAGGCCCGTCATCAGTTGTTTATGGAGCCTATGGGCACAGACACAAGAGAAATGTACGCACAGGGTATCAGCACAGGATTGCCTGTCGATGTTCAGCAAAAAATGCTCCGAACAATAAAAGGACTTGAAAATGTTGAAATTATGCGTCCTGCATATGCGATAGAATACGATTGCATCGACCCGACACAGTTGTATCCGACTATGGAGTTTAAAAACATCAGCGGTCTTTATGGAGCAGGACAATTCAATGGCACAAGCGGATATGAAGAAGCCGCTGCACAGGGACTTGTTGCAGGAATTAATGCGGCTTTGAAGCTAAAGGGCGAAGAACCTTTGGTGATTGACCGTTCTCAAGGTTATATAGGAACTCTTATTGATGATTTGGTTACAAAAGGCACAAACGAGCCTTACAGAATGATGACCTCAAGGTCGGAATACAGGCTTTTATTGAGACAGGATAATGCAGACGAAAGACTGACTCCGATTGGTTACAAGGTCGGTTTGATAAGCGAGGAACGCTACCAAAGACTTTTGAAAAAGTTAGACGATGTCGAAAAGGAAATCCAGAGATTGGAAAGCGTCATTCTTCCGCCATCTGTTGCAAATCCTGTTTTGGAGAAAAATGGCACAACACCTGTTGCAACAGGAATAAGACTTTCGGAAATGATAAAAAGACCGCAGCTTGATTATGAAAAAATTGCAGAAGTAGATTTTGACAGACCAAATCTGCCTTATGAAATCACCGAGCAAGCAGAAATCAAGCTAAAATACAAAGGCTATATCGAAAGACAGCTTATACAAGTGGAGCAGTTTAAAAAAATGGAGGGAAAACTCCTTCCCAAAGACTGTGACTATTCAAAAATTTACGGACTTCGTATCGAGGCAAGACAAAAGTTAGAAAAAATCAAACCTGCAAATCTTGGACAGGCATCAAGAATTTCAGGCGTTTCGCCTGCTGATATATCGGTTTTGATTATATGGCTGGAAGCACAAAAGGAGAATTAAATATGATAACTAGTAAGCAGCGTGCCTATTTACGCGCTATGGCAAATGGTCTTTCCCCTATTTTTCAGATTGGAAAAGCCGGAATAACAGACGAAATTATATCTCAGCTTGCACTTGCATTAGAATCAAGAGAGCTTATAAAAATTAATATTTTGGAAACTGCTATGTTAGACACAAAAGAATGTTGCAACGAACTTTGTGAAAAACTATGTGCAGAGCCTGTTCAGGCAATAGGGTCAAAGGTTGTTTTATACAAGCGCGCTGTTAAAGTGGTAAACCAAAAGATTGAATTACCCAAAACGAAGAAAAAATAAAAGGAGTGATTTTTGTGGCAAAAATAGGCATTATGGGAGGAACCTTTAATCCTATTCACAATGCTCATATTGAGTTGGCTTATAAGGCACTTTTGCAATATAAACTTGACAAGGTTTTATTTATCACCAACGGAAACCCTCCTCACAAAAAAAATTCCTCTGTTTTAGATTGCAATATAAGGCACAAGATGGTTAAGCTTGCAATAGCCGATTATCCAAAATTTGAGGCGTATGACTATGAGATAAAAAAAGAAACACCCTCATATTCCTACGATACCCTGCAACACTTAAAAAGACTCGACAAAACAAATGAGCTTTATTTTATAATAGGCGCAGATTCTCTGCACGATATAACAAGCTGGGCAAAACCAAGACTTGTTATGGAGCTTTGCACTCTTTTAATCTATAACCGCGAGGGTTATGATGCGCAGAGTGACCTTTTAGAGTTAAAAAAGAACTATTACTTAAAATCGGAATTTATAAATGCCCCAAATGTTGACATTTCCTCCTCCGATATAAGAAAAAAAATTGAAAATAACGAAGATGTATCAGGATATTTGCCTGAGGATGTCTATGAGTTTATAAAAAGAAACAGTCTTTACCAGAAGAAGAAATCAAGCCTTAAGAGAAGTCTTCGCAAACAATTAAAACCTCAAAGATTTTTCCACAGTGTCAATGTTTGCAACATGGCATCTGAAATGGCAGAAATTTTTAGGTTTAACAAAACAAAGGCATATTTAGCAGGATTATTACACGACTGCGCAAAGTGTATTCCTTATGAAAAAATGCTCAAAATGTGCGAGGATTTGGAGGTTGAGCTTGATGAATACGAAAGTAGAACACCTGCACTTATCCACGCAAAACTCGGCGAAAAAGTTGCAATTGCACAATACGGAATTTATGACGAGGAAATTTTAGAATCAATAAGATACCACACTCTCGGTCACCCCGATATGGGCAACATCGCAAAAATTGTGTTTGTGGCAGATATGCTTGAGCCATCAAGATGCTTTGACGGAATTGATGAACTTCGCAAAATCGCAAAAAAGGATTTGGATTTGGCAGTTTATGAATGTACGAAAAAGACAATAGATTTTAATGTCGCAAAGAACAGACCTGTTCACCCAATGGCGTATAAAATGCTTGAGGCTTTCAGTCCTGTGACAAAAAAATAACACATATTGTTGACAATTTATTAAAATTATAATAAAATAACCATAGAATGATAAAAAGGAGATATTTGAATATGGAAGAAAATATCATAATGTTAGAAGACGATAACGGAAATCAAATTGAATTTGCCGCAATTGATGTATTTGAATTAAACGACGAAACATATTTTGCACTACTTGAAGTTATGGACGAGGGAGAAGAAACCGACGAGGTTTTGATTATGAAGGTCGATAACACCGATGAAGAAAATCCTGAACTTGTTATGGTTGAGGACGAGGCTGAATTAGAGGCAGCTTTTGCAGAATTTTTAAGACGCGACGAAGAAATTGAAGAGTAATTGAAAGAGAGTTATTTTTTATATGAATTATAAGGAAAAATCTGTCCCTGAGGTAGTTATCAAAAGGCTTCCCAGATACTATCGTTATCTGAGCGACCTTTTAAACAAGGACATCACTCGTATTTCATCAGGCAAATTGAGCGAAAGTATGGGCGTCACTGCCTCTCAAATCAGACAGGACTTTAACTATTTCGGAGGTTTTGGTCAACAGGGCTATGGCTATAATGTTGAATATCTGCGTGATGAAATTGCAGAAATATTGGGATTAAAAGAGGGCTACAGAGCCATTATCATTGGCGCAGGGCATCTTGGCTATGCTTTGGCAAATCACGCAAGTTTTGAAAAACGAGGCTTTCATATAACTGCTTTGTTTGATAATGACCGTGATAAAGCCGGACGCACGGTCAACCATAAACCTATTTTGCATATCGATGATTTGAAAGCCTACATCTCACACAACAGCATTTCTATTGCAATTTTAGCAATTCCAAAGGAAGCAATCGGAGAAATGGCTGAAAGGCTTGCTGAATATGGAATAAAGGGAATTTGGAATTTCTCATCAGCAGAAATTGTCACAAAAACACCTGTTGCAGTTGAGAATGTTCATATGTCAGACTATCTTATGACTCTATCCTATAAAATTAAACAGGGAAAATATTAATTAAAAAAGCACCAATGGTGCTTTTTTAGACTATTTAGGACAAATTTTCTTTGATGATTTCAATAAATTTTAATATTTTTTAATTAAAATTAAAAATAAGTATAGACTAAACAAAGAAAATATAGTAAAATATAAATTAGAATAGTGTAATTTATTTTAGAGTATAGTTTTCTTGAAAGGAATGATTATATGGCTATTTTAATAAACTCTGAATATGGCGAAGTGACTGTCGACAATAGTGTCATTGCGTCTATTGCCGGCTCGGTTGCCAACAAATGCTATGGTGTTGTGGGAATGGCTGCAAGAAGCACAAAAGACGGCATTGTGAGTCTTTTAAAGTCTGACAATATGACAAAAGGCATCAAGGTAAGTGTTGAGGACTCCGGGATTGTCATTGCTATGCACATAATCGTGGAATATGGTCTTAATATCAATGCAATTTGCGACAGTATAATTAATAATGTTAAATATAAAATTGAAAGTAATACAGGGCTTAAGGTGACAAATGTTGAAGTTATTGTTGAGTCCGTGCGCGTTGGCGACTAACCATTTGGGAGGAGATTACTATTAACACAATAGATGGAAAACAGTTGGCTCAAATGATGATTTCAGGTGCCAACTGCTTATATAACAACAAACAGACAGTTGATGATTTGAATGTTTTTCCTGTTCCCGATGGCGACACAGGTACAAATATGTCAATGACTGTCACAGCAATGTCAAAATCATTGTCCGAGCTTATAACCCCGTCTGTAACAAAGATTGCAGATGCAATGTCCTATGCAACCTTAAGAGGTGCAAGAGGAAATTCAGGCGTTATTCTCTCACAATTTTTCAGAGGTATTGCCAAAGGCTTAAAAGGTAAGGAAACTTGCGATGCGGTTGAGTTTTCTGCCGCACTTTTGCTTGGCTCGCAAGCCGCTTATAAGGCTGTTATGAAGCCTACCGAGGGAACAATTCTCACTGTTGCAAGAGAGGTTGCAGAGCGTGCAGTTGCAACAAGCGAGTCAACGGATGATATTAAAGAGGTTTTAGATTCCGCAATAAAACGCGGAAACAAGGTTCTTGCAAAAACTCAGGAAATGCTCCCTGCTTTGAAAAAAGCAGGGGTTGTTGACGCGGGCGGTCAGGGTTGGATGTTCTTTTTGGAGGGCGCGCTATATTATCTCGAAAAGGGTGAGATAATAGCTTCAACAGGCTCTTTTGACACCATTTCAAAACAATCTACAGCACAGAGTGCAATTGATGAGAAAAACATTAAATTTATGTATTGCACAGAATTTATTGTTGAAAAAAGCTCTCTTGATGTGAATGTTGAAACATTCAGAAAAAACATTTCTACCAAGGGCGATTGTATGCTCGTTATTGACGA
>JAZNGS010000157.1:0-10412 GCA_045576555.1 Clostridia bacterium
TATGACAGTAGCACTCCTCACGGAATGATTGCGGTTGATGGTAAAGACTGTACATTCTATGCTATTGTTCTAAAAGGTGAAGAAACAGACGAAATCCCAGAGCTTGCGCAAACAGAAGATGTATCCGTTAAAAGAGCAAGCGACACAAAACCAAGAATATATCAAAAATTCATTGATGTTGAAGAAAACGAAAAGGGAACACCTATATCAATCAAATTTAAAAACACAGAAAACTTCAACTTTGCCTTTGACCTTGTTGATGAGCTTGCAAAAAAAGAGCCTGAAAAGCTTGCTATGCTCCATATCTCAAAGGACAAGACAGAAAGAAGATTTACATTTACAGATATTAAAAAAGCATCAAACCAATGTGCAAACTACTTTAAGTCACTAGGCATCAAAAAGGGCGACAGAGTAATGCTTGTTTTGAAAAGACATTATCAGTTCTGGTTTGCAATGATAGGATTAAATAAACTCGGTGCAATTGCAATTCCTGCACCAAATCAATTGCAGGAGCACGATTTTGAATACAGATTTAATGCAGCAGGCATATCAGCAATCGTTGCAACTTCTGATGACGGAGTTCCTGAACAAATTGATTTAGCTGCCGCAAAATGTCCGCAACTTTTACATAAAATAATAGTTGGCGAAAAGAGAGATGGCTGGAGAGACTTTAATGAAGAATATACTCTGTTCAGCACTCACTATAATAGAACAGAAGACGCTCCGGGCGGCGATGACCTGATGCTTATGTTCTTTACATCAGGAACAACAGGCTATCCAAAAATTGCGGCACATAACTATAAATATGCACTCGGACATTTCCACACTGCAAAATATTGGCACAATGTTGACCCTGACGGACTGCATTTCACAATTTCCGACACAGGCTGGGCAAAATCTATGTGGGGCAAGCTCTATGGACAATGGTTATGCGAGGCGGCAACCTTTGTGTTTGACTTTGACAGATTTGATGCAGCAGAAATCCTTCCGATGTTCGCAAAATATAAGATAACAACATTCTGCGCACCGCCAACAATGCTTCGTATGATCATTAAGCAGGATATTTCTCAATACGATTTTTCATCAGTTCAGCATATGACAACTGCAGGCGAGGCTCTTAACCCTGAAGTTTATAAACAATTCAAAAAAGCAACAGGCTTGAAGATTTTAGAGGGCTTTGGTCAGACCGAAAGCACAATGATTATCGGAAATATGACAGGAGCACCGCATAAAATTGGCTCAATGGGTAAACCTGCACCAATTTATGATGTTGACTTGATTGATGCTGACGGAAAATCAGTTCCTGTCAGTGAAAACGGCGAAATTGTTATAAAGGTAGCTGACGGAGCTCCTTGCGGATTATTCACAGGCTACTATAACGCACAGGACAAAACCGATGAGGTATGGCACGATGGATACTATCACACAGGCGATGTGGCTTGGAAAGACGAAGATGGCTTCTATTGGTATGTCGGAAGGGTTGATGATGTTATCAAATCATCAGGCTATCGTATTGGACCTTTTGAAATTGAAAGTGTTATTATGGAACTTCCTTATGTATTGGAATGTGGAGTTTCTGCCGAGCCTGATGAGGTAAGAGGTCAGGTTGTTAAAGCAAGTATTGTTTTAGTGAATGGCACAGAGCCTACCGAGGAACTCAAAAAAGAAATTCAGAACTATGTTAAGGAAAGAACCGCACCTTATAAATACCCAAGAATTGTAGTATTCAGGGATAGTCTTCCAAAGACAGTAAGCGGAAAAATTCAAAGAAATAAACTATAAAAAAATACCTTAAACCATATGGTTTAAGGCATTTTTAATTAATTAGATTCTAACAAATTTCTTTGTATCATTTGACTCATATGCAGCTTCAACTATTCTTTGAACATTGATTGCATCGCCAGCAGTGATTGGGGGTTTGGTATCATTAATAATAGCATTTCCAAAGCCTTCAACTTCTTTTGTATACATATTTCCAAGCTCTGCTTCCATAATATATGAGTTAGTTGGTTGTCTGTCCTGTGCAGCATTGTATGCTCCCTGGTCACCGCAGATTGTCACTCTGACATTTCCGCCCTCAACCTGACCTATTGTACCTTCAGCAAATATGCTTCCTTCTGTTCCATAGATTTCGAGCTTGCATACTGCAGCATCGTCAGGAATATTAAAGTTTGCATCAACATATGCAGTTGCACCATTTTCCATTCTCATAATAATACTACCACCGTCTTCAACCTCATAATCAAACACTTGTGTTCCTGAGAATGAAGCAACCTCAACAGCCTTAAGACCGCTGATGTATTGCAGAAGGTCAACACAGTGGATACCCATATCCATCAATGAGCCGCCGCCTGATGTAGCCTTTTGCTGACGCCAGTTTCCAGGCATATCAGGATACCAGCATGTAAGTTGTGCTCTCATTGATACGATATCACCAAGCTTACCATCATCAATAAGTTTTTTCATCATTTGGTGATATGTATGGAAACGCATCATTAAGCCAACACCAATTTTAACTCCATACTTATTGCAAATATCCTCAAGCTCCTGTGATTTTTCTGATGTCAATGTCATTGGCTTTTCAAGCAAGATATGCTTTTTTGCCTTAGCAGCTGCCTCTGTCTGCTCTGTGTGGAAAGCAACAGGGGAAGCAATATATACTGCCTGAATTTCGTCAAGTGCAAGCAATTCTTCAATGTTATCAAATGCATACTTCGCATTATATTTTTCCTTTGCAGCATCTGCCAATGCCTTGTTTGCGTCCATTACCGCAACAAGCTCTGCATTATCAGCAAGCATCATTCCAGGCAATGTTCTTCTGTCGGCTATTCCGCCGCAACCAATTACGCCCCATTTTATTTTCATAAGTTTATCCTCCTATTTTTATATCAAAAATCACCTTGTGTCAAGGTGATTTTTGCATTTATTGCTTAAGCTCAAAATTATTTAAGATGCTTTTCGATTGCAGCCTTAAATCCGTCAATACACCTTTCGATGTGTGCTCTTTCCCAAGTTGGGTGCAAGAACAAGCAAACTGTTTGAGCTCTCAAGCCTTTAGCATGAGGACATACAACCTTGTCATACTTAACTGATTCAGGATTTGTGTATTCGCTAGACTTGAATGGGAATTGGGTTGAACCAAAACCGTTAAGCTCTTTATAAGCCTTTTCTTCATAAGCTTCTGGCCATTGAATTCCGTAACATGGAATCTTCAAAGCACCAAGCTCCTTCAAAATAGTATCTGCTTCACAATCAAGAGCTGATAAATCAATAAGGATTGGGTACCACCAGTAACTATTCTTTCTTTCAGCTGTGTTTACAGGAAGCTTTTTAACACCCTTCATACCAGCAAATGCTTCATCATACATCTTTGCGTACTCAATTCTTCTTGCCAAGTTCCAGCTATCGAATCTTGCAAGTTCCTGAATACCAATTGCTGATTGCATTTCTGTCATTCTGAAGTTGAAGCCAACTCTGTTATGGATGTATGGCAACTTTTCTTCCAAAGCAAGCATATTCATTCTTGTCTTAACATCGTATCCGTGATCTCTGAATGAACGAGCTTCCCAACCTGCATCTTCGTTGTTTGTTACAACCATACCGCCTTCGCCGCCTGTTGTAAAGTGTTTGCTCTGGCAGAATGAGAAACATCCCATATCACCGATAACACCGGCTTTAACACCATTGTATTCACCGCCGAAACATTGTGCACAGTCTTCAATTACCTTAAGGTTGTGCTTCTTAGCGATTTCCATAACCTTACCCATATCACATACTGTACCATAAAGATGAACAACGATAATAGCCTTTGTTCTTTCTGTGATAAGAGCTTCGATACAATCAGGGTCGATTGTGTGGTCATCTGTTACATCTGCGAATACAGGAATAGCACCAGCCTGTACTACAGAGAATGAAGATGCGATAAATGAATATGAAGGAACGATAACTTCATCTCCAGGTCCGATATTCAAGCTTGCCAAAGCGATATGTAGAGCAGCTGTACCATTTGTACAAGAAACAGCCATCTTTGCTCCTACCCATTTTGCAAACTTTTCTTCAAATTCCATACCTACTGTACCTGTCCAGTAGCTAACCTTACCTGTCTTCAAAGGCTCCATTGCCTTTTCGATGGTTTCTGCCTGGAATTGTGGCCACATAGGAAAACCAATTTCTGCAATGCCTGCACCATTCATTACTACTTCTTTTTCTTTGCTCATTTTTCATTCACCTTTCTGTATATAATTTAAAATTAATTACATAGTTTAGATAGGTTTTTTTCGGTATTATTACCTAAAAAATACGCATATTAGCAAATCTATCTAATCATCTCAAATTATACCACGCATTTATTCTTTTGTCAACACAATCTCCCCATTATTATTTAATTATTTTATGCAAAAAACCCATTTTTCTGATCGGAATTTTTTCAAAAAATTAAGACTACACTTTCTTGTGCAGTCTTTTTATGTATCAGGACATTTTAAATATTGCTTTCACAATCCCCGTAAGACACTTTGGCATTTTCATAACTACTACTTTCACATTTTCACCTCCTTACCACTTAAAAAGACAGCAATAACCCATTATAACAATCATAATTGCCTCCAAAACTGCAACTGCACAAAGAGGCAGAATCAACCCGGCCAGCATACCCACGCAAAAAGTCAAGGCGGCAAGCCCCACTGCCTTGCAACCAAGCACAAGCATATAAAATCACCCTCTCCCTGATTTGTTTGATATTATATAGTATTCCGATTTAATAAAAGTGTGCAAAAGAGTAATAAACTTAAATTCTATAGAATAAATTATATCAAAAAAAGGACAAGAATGTATGAAGATAAGAAAACAATTTGCCTCACTTGTAATCACAAAGAAGACTATAATTATGACAGTATGCGTGATACTGCTTTTTTTCGTGTTTGCATTTCTTGTCGCAACATCACCGAAAAAAATCGAAAATCAATATGCCTCGACAGAGGATTTCCATAACATAATCATTTCCCAGCAATTAAACACCGAAAAACCATCAAAATATAGCCTAAAAAGGCTTTTGTGCTCATTAGTTGGATTTGATATAACAAATCCACAAACAATTATATATGAATATTCTCCGCAATTTTCTCAACTAAAAAACACATCAGATTCCGCTGATATGATATATCCACAGTCAAAAGAGAAAAAAACTCAAAAACAAGAAAAGGAACTTCCCATCGAGGAAATTTCTATTGCAAAAGGACTTTCTGTTTCAAACAGCTCCAAAAAAACAATTGATGTGAATAAACTCATAAAAGAGCCTCTGTCCTTTTCAATAAATTCTTCCGAACCCCAAATTTTAATTGTTCACACCCATACAACCGAAAGCTATACTACAAGCGAGAAATTAAAATATACTGCATCAGACAGCGACAGAAACACAGATTCTTCAAAAAATATGATAGCAGTGGGAAATGCTTTGTCCGAGGTGTTGAACAATCGAGGCATCAAAACAATCCATGACACAACCGTTCACGATTTTCCTGCATACAATGGCTCATATGAACGCTCAAAAGCAACAATTCTTTCTAATTTAAAAAAATATCCGTCAATTAAAATAGTGCTTGATTTGCATCGTGACGGAATTGTAAGAGCAGACGGCACAAAGGTCAAGGTTTCCTGTGAAATAGAGGGAAATAAAGCAGCGCAGTGTATGTTTGTTGTCGGAAGTAATGATGAATTGACTCACGATAATTGGACTGAAAATATGAAATTAGCGTGTAAAATTCAAAATAAAGCAAATGAAATGTATCCGAATCTTATGCGACCAATAAATTTAAGGAGTGAGAGATTTAATCAGCAACTAACCAAAGGCTCGCTCATAATTGAGGTCGGCTCCAACGGAAATACTTTGAATGAAGCAATATATAGTGCTAAATTAATGGGAAATGTAATAGCGAAGCTATTTGATAAATAATTAGTAACAACATTAATCCTTTCTTCATAATTTATAATATGCAGAGCTTCTGCACACAAAATTTAAGGAGGATTTTTTATGTGTTTATTTGGTGGATGCAACAACAACAACAATGATTCTTGGATTTGGATTTTGATAATCATTGTCTTGATTTTCTGTTGTAACGATGGCTGTTTGTTTGGTGGCTCAAACAACAATAACAATAACGATTGCTGTTGCTAAAAAGAAAGAGGGCAGTTCATATGAACTGTCCTCTTTTTATCGTATGCCTCTCTAAAAATCATGACGAAAACCGAAATCAATATAGGTACAATTGTGCCGAAGGCACCCCATCCTCTTACTTTATCAATTCAGATTCTCTATAACTCCATGAAAACTTTTTCGTTTGTCACAATCTAAAACAAAATAAGAATAAACTGTGATGCAAACACTACGGCAACAAGTGCGATAGGATATGTTGCTGCATAAGCTGCGGCTACATCTTCTGTGCCTGCAACATGAATAAGTGTACCCAATGCAGGTGTGCTTGTCATACCGCCAGTAATTGAGCCTAATGTACTAAGCACATCTATCTTAAGAACATATCTTGCAAATATAAAGCCTACAATCATAGGAAGAGTTGTCATTATCATACCATAGACAAAATAGTCTATTTTAAATTCCTGAATAAATCTTGCGCCTCCCGATATTCCTGCCCCTGTAAGAAACAAAACAAGTCCAAGTTCTCTGAATACTTTAAGAGTAGTTACAGAAGGCATAACATTCACTTTTACAATTTTCCCAAAGTGACCAAAAACAAGTGATGCCAAAAGACATCCGCCCGTTGTGGTCAAAGAAAATGTTGTACCATTAAGACCCGCCGATGAAAGCGGGATTTTAATCATACCGATGAAAATTCCTATAATTGCTGCAATGGCAAAAGGTGCAATACCGTAATCATCAAGTTCAATTAATTTGCCTTCTGATTTTTTTGGAGCTGAAACATTATCTGCTACAATAAGTTTTGCCCGTTCTTCATCCATATTTATCTTCAATATTTTTGGAATAAGCTGAACAAACAACACAACACCTATAACACCAAAAATGTATGCAATCCCATAGCCCACAGAAACAAGCTGTTCCATTTCCGGAGTTGCAACTGAAGCTTTAGCCGCCGAAAATGCAGGTGTGGATGTAAGTGCACCAGCAAACAATCCCGATATAATTGCAGAAAGTCTTTCCATATCGGTTTCACCCATAAGTTTTCCCAAAAATACACAACCAACTGCAACAAGTGCGCCTACTATTATAATAACTAATCCAAGCAACACATATGAAGTAAAGTTTTTTTTCATGTTGCTGAAAAACTTGGGACCTGCAATAAAACCAACCGATGCAACAAAAAGAATTAGTCCGATATTTTCAACAATTTTTAAAGCATTTGTAGTATATCCTGAAAGCTGGGCGTCAAGATCGTCATAAAACAAACATCCGAACACCAATGCAATTATAAATACTCCCGCAGAGCCCAAGGATATACCCTTTATAGTTATTCTACCAAGTGCATATCCAACTGCTAAAATAGCAAATATACAAAACACCAAAAAAGTTATTCCCGTAATCGTGACAACGCCACCAAACAAATTCATAACATTCCTCCAAAATTTATCTTATTCTGTATAACCATAAAAGAATGCAAGAGAAATTGTTTCTCCTTTCAGTTCTCCAAGGCATTATCGTTATTATACTATAAACAATGTAAAAAATCAACAATTATTCATATTTTTTTGATATTATGTCCAAAATACAACGATAGACAACTTTCCCATCGAAAAGGTTGCTATTAATTAATCAATACAGTTTTATAATTCAAAGGAAATGATAAATTAAAAGAGAATACGCATATGATTTAAGCACTTTATTGGCTGTTATGTCTTTTTCTTCTTTTATCTGTCCATCACTGTAATAGGAATATTTCATAATATTTCCGTCTTCATCAGCAGGGAGTCCGTCCACATCATTCACACCTGTTACATATATTCTGCTGACATTTGCACCATTTATCTTATTTGTCTTATTGCTTAAATCGTCATAGCTATAGCCTATACTGATATAGTCATTCCAATTATTTTTGCCTGTATATCTCTTTTCAAGTATTACATTTCCGTATGAATCATATTCATAATCCAGCTTATGCTTTGTTGCGTTATTTTCGGTAACCGTTACTATAAAAATAGAAAAGGGATGCAAAAATGCATCCCTAATCCGCTCGTCAACACAGGAGAACCGTCCCCTTGTGTTGTCCTTGTGTTGCTCCCTTGTGTTGTCTCCTTACCTTTCAGTTATTTTTTTCAACAATCCTGAAACAATTAAAAATCCCATAATGCATATTACTGCCAGT
The DNA here is from genome assembly GCA_045576555.1 of Clostridia bacterium. Lineage (GTDB taxonomy): Bacteria > Bacillota > Clostridia > UBA1381 > UBA1381 > RGIG1988. The sequence goes on from JAZNGS010000157.1 coordinate 8,331, forward strand.
ATAATACATAAGTCAATCGAAAAAAAGCTACTTTCCACTTTTAACTGTATCTTCTGCTCAGTATTGTCTTTTTTTATACTAACCACATTCTTTCTAATTTCACATAAATTCTCATTTGTAATATTTTTAGCCCGATAAAAATCATAAGTATTACTATAAAAAACATTTTGTTCAAATACAAGATTTTCTCCGTCTATTGTTATTTGAGAATTGCTTCTAACACAATAAATATATAACAGATCATTTGATCCAGACCATACTTCTCCACTATCAGACGGTATATTAAATCCTTTAATAAATTCTCCATTATAAGAAAAAATTTGTATTAACCCATTTTTTGGACTAACTAAATATACATATTTATCTTTAGAGTGATAGCATTGTACATTAGAAATGGGTTTTGCTTTAACAAATATTTCTGGAGTGTCCGTATAACTAGGACCTATTTGGCTAAATAATTGAAACATTGAGAAAATAAATCCAAATATAAAAATAATGATTAATGCTATTTTACATACTTTAGTTATATTTTGCATTATAAATCCCCACTATTATTAATATTTTTAAGTTAGTGTTATTGCAATTTCAGGAACACAAGGGCAGGAACACAAGGGGGAACACAAGGGGACGGTTCTCTTGTGTTTCATATCTTCCTGACAATTGAAAAACTCGTCCCTGTTAATCTGCTTATCTGTCTTATTGACAACCCTTCTGCTTTCATCTTTTTTATATGTTCATCTCTTTTTTCCACAGATAGACTTTGAATTTCTGTTATATTCTTGCAATTTGTTATCTCTTCTATTATTTTTTTTGCATCCCTGTCGCTTATCCTAAATTTCTGCGTATCTATATCCAAGCAAACATCTTCATTTTTTTCATTATGAAATTCTATAAAATACTCTTTCGATAACATATTCAACATAAATTCTGTATCTACCAACATTCCATTACTTGTTGTATACTCATTATAACTACTGTATTTGTATTTGTCAATATTTTCAACTATTTTTGCTTTCACAGGATTTTGATGTATATATCTCAAAACTGTTAATAAGTAGTGCTCGTCATCTATTGGTTCGCTCCTAAATCTATCCTCAAACAGATGTCCTTTACGATAATACTTCCAATTATACCAATATACATAACTCCCAGCAATTCTCTTCATTATTAAGTCCAAATCTTCTTTTTCCACTTTCAATAAGATATGTATGTGATTAGACATAAGACAGTAAGCGAATACCTTGTATCCACTTACTATCTTGTATGTTTCAAGAGTCGAAAGAAATTTTATATAGTCTTCTTCCTCTTCAAATATAGTTTGCTGATTTATTCCTCGAAGCATTATATGGTATATCCCGCTTTCACTTTTTTGTCTTGGTAATCTTGGCACTGTTTTTCACCTCAACAAAATTATATCAGATGTCACCTAATTTGTCAACACAAGAGAACCGTCCCCTTGTGTTCCCCTTGTGTTCATGTCCAATCTTTTGTTAATGGTATAAAAAATATGGTAATAATACCAAGAATTACTCCGTAAATTACACATAGTCCAACGACATCTATCAATCTTGGCTTTAAAACTATTAATAAAACAACAAACAAAATAGCAATTGAAATATACCATAGATTTGCCCATATTGGAAGTTTATTTTTCATTCCACACATACTACAATTAATACTATAACTATTTCTACTACACAAAGAAAGTTTTTTTAAAATTGGAATTTTAGCTCCACAATTATAACATTTCAAAGCACGTTCGTTAATATTAAACATATGCCACCTCCTATCTTATCAACTACCAGACACATAATGACGATCTGTTCTTACTATATCATTTAGGTTAAACCAATGGTAAGCAACACAATAGAACCGTCCCCTTGTGTCGGACACCCCGTCCCCGAGCGGCCCCAAGTCAATTTAAAAGTTGACAATTTGTGTACGCTCCGAGGCATCAACTTTTGTAATAGTTTTTGGTTCGTTAATTAGTTGTAATAATCTCTTACGTATAACTGGTTCACCAATTATCATAATCTGAGTCTCAATAGTCTCTTTCTCAAAATCGCTGCTGCGAATATCGTG
>JAZNGS010000158.1:0-2379 GCA_045576555.1 Clostridia bacterium
AATATATTAAAAGGCTATCTTCCTAAAGAAGAGGGCCTGCAGAAAACTGTGATTGAGGCCATGAATTATAGTGTTTTAGCAGGCGGAAAGCGGTTAAGACCGATGCTTATGCAAGAAACCTATAAACTTTTTGGTGGAGAGGAAAAAATTGTTGAGCCTTTTATGGTGGCTCTTGAAATGATACATACTTATTCGCTTGTTCACGATGATTTGCCATCGCTTGATAATGATGAATACAGACGCGGCAAAAAAACAACTCATGCAGTCTTTGGCGAAGCAATGGGAATTTTGGCAGGTGATGCACTCTTAAATTATGCATTTGAAATTGCAACCGATGCATTAGCAAGCCAACCAAACGAAAAAACTGCAAGGGCAATTAAGATATTAGCAAAAAAAGCCGGCATATATGGAATGATAGGCGGTCAGATTGCAGATATTGAGTATGAGGGCAAGAAAGCAGGCATTGATGTTGTTGAGTTCATTCACAGATTAAAATGCGGAGCATTGATTGAGTCTGCAATGCTGATTGGTGCAGTTTTGGCAGGTGCAACCGATGAAGAATGTGAAAAAATTGAGCAGATTGCCGCAGACATAGGATATGCATTCCAAATTCAGGACGATATTTTGGATGTCACAAGTTCAACCGAGATAATCGGAAAGCCTGTCGGAAGTGATGATAAAAACGAAAAATCAACTTATGTTTCAATCAAAGGATTGGAACAGGCAAAAAAAGATGTTTTCCAAATGTCTCAAAGAGCAATAAAAACTCTAAAATCACTCTCATATGAAAATCCATTTTTGGAAGATTTGATAAAAGCACTCATTAACAGGGAAAAATAATAATTCACAAAAAAGTTACAGATTATGTTTTAAATATTCATATTGATATTATATTATGTAGATATAAAATAGATAAGGAGTGTTATATATGTCAGAAGAAAGATTTGATGAGAATATAAACGAAGAAATAAATAATGATGAAGTGATTGATGTCGTTGAGGTTTCGGAAGTGGCAGAAGAGCCAATAATAGAGGAACCTTATGTTGACGAAGAAACAAGAAAAACAAAAAAACAATTCAATAAAAAAGTTTCATTGATTGTTGCAGGGGCAATACTTTTTGGTGCAGTATCAGGCGGAATGTTTGCGCTTTCAAACTCAATTGTCACAAGATTTGCAAATGCAAATTTCAAAATTCAATCAACCCAGACCCAAATAACAAAGGGAGAAAACGGCGAGGTTTTATCTGATATTGCGGATATGGTTGAAGAATGTATGCCTTCAATAGTGTCAATATCAAGCAAGAGCGTCACCGAGGTTATGACCTTTTTCGGAGTGTATGAAAGGGAAAATATGGGTAGCGGGTCAGGCATAATCATTGGAAAAAATGACACTGAACTTATGATTGTTACAAACTATCATGTTGTTGCAGACAGTAAGGATTTGAGCGTTATGACCTCCGATGTCCAAATTCCGACCGATGCTAATGAATATAAGGAAATGCTTGAAAAAGAGGATGTCTTAAAAGCAAAGATAAAGGGATATGATGCAGATAAGGATTTGGCAGTTATATCTGTTAAGTTAGAGGATATTTCCGCAGAGCATCTTTCAAAAATTAAAGTCGCAACAATAGGCGATTCGTCAAAAACAAGAGCAGGTGAGAGAGTTATTGCAATAGGAAATTCACTTGGTTACGGACAGTCTGTCACACAGGGAATTGTGAGCGCTACAAACAGAATGGTTGCTATGGAATCACAAACCTCACAGGGAGCAACAGTTTCAAACACATTTATCCAGACAGATGCTGCAATAAACCCTGGAAATTCAGGCGGTGCGCTTTTGAATATGAGAGGCGAAGTGATTGGTATAAACTCTGTCAAGATTGCTGCAAGCGGAGTTGAGGGAATGGGCTATGCAATTCCTATAACTGATGTTGAGGAAATTATTGGCGAGCTTATGGTAAGAGAAACAAGAGAAGAAGTTGATGAGGATAAAAGAGGCTTTTTGGGTGTTACCTTAAGAGATATTTCATCGGATATAGCAAAAGCTTATGGTATGCCTGAGGGTGTGTTTGTTGATGAGGTGAGCAAGGGCTCTGCAGCTGATAAAGCAGGAATTAAAAAAGGCCATATTATCACCAAGTTTGATGGTCACACTGTAAGAACTGTGGCACAGCTACAAGAAAGAATGATCTATTATAAAACAGGCGAAAAAGTTACAGCAATTATTAATGTTGCAAGCGAAGACGGATATGTTGAAAAAGAAATAGAAATTACACTAGACTCTAAAAAAGAGCGTGAGAAGATAATGGAAGAAGAATTTGACGATTGATAATAATAAACAGGGAGATAAAAAAGTGGAGAGAATAGCAAGTTTTTCGG
>JAZNGS010000159.1:0-8128 GCA_045576555.1 Clostridia bacterium
ATGTCGTATGGCAGTCCGGAGAGCTTGGAAAGGTTGACCAGGGCGGTGGCGGAACAATTGCTATGTATGTGGGAAATCTTAATATGAATGTTATTGATTGCGGTGTACCTGTTTTGAGTATGCACGCTCCATTTGAGATAACTGCAAAGAGTGATATTTATATGGCATATAAGGCATATATGGCATTTTATAATGATAGATAAGGGTGAGCATCGGTTTATTTTTTAAACCGATGCTTTGGATAATAGGGTAAATAAAATGAAATTAGAGATTATAAAAGGTGCTGTTAATTCACCAAAAACATTTGAATGTATCAGGCGAATTGAAAAAATATTGAGTGAAAATCCTTTGGATAGGGTTATTTTTATTGTGCCTGAACAATTTTCATATTCTGCAGAAAAGCTTATGACAAAGCATTTTGGCGGAACAGGACTAAATAATCTTGAGGTTATGACAATGTCACAATTAACCAACAGATATTTAAATCGTGCACGAAAGAATTATTTAACTGAAACAGGAAAAGCAGTTTTAATTCAAAAGGCAATTAATGAAATAAACAAAGAGGATAACATTTATGGTGGATGCTCTGATAAGGCTGGTTTTGTAAATACAGTTTCGGGAATTATCACAGAGTTAAAAAAATGCTTAATAACGCCATTAATGCTTTTGGATTGTGCCGAAAAATGTGAAAACATTATGCTGAAAAGAAAATTAATGTCTGTTGCAGATATATACTCTAAATATCGTGATTTGTATTCTGACAAGTTTTATGATGCAGAAGAAGACTTAACAGAACTTTCCTATGTGATATTAAATCAGGGAATTTTTAAAAATTCACACATATTCATTGATGAGTTTTCAAACTTTTATCCTCAGCACTACAGGGTTATTGAGAGCATTTTAAAAACAGCAAAATCTCTTACAATTACTTTGCCGATTGATGATGAAAACAGCGAAACATCTCAAATTCCAAGGGATACTCTTAATCGATTACAGAGGATATTTGATAATAACAAAATAAAGTCTTTAATAACTGATATTTCAAAGGATGATTGCTTTTTTGAGTCTTCTGAAATAAAGTTTTATTTTGATAATTACAGTAGTTATAATAATAGAAATTTTATTCCGCTTGATAAAAAAACAGAGGATATAAAATTATATTTTGCAAAAGACCCATATCAAGAGGTTGAAAATGTTGCAAAAAGTATAAGATGGCTTGTTGATGAGAAAGGATATAGATATAAGGACATTGCTGTTTGTATTGGGAACTCTGACAATTATATGAGCATTGTGCAGGCAGTTTTTAACCAATATGATATTAAATATTTTGCAGATGTCAAGTTGTCAATTATAGACCATCCTGTTGTCCTGACGATTATATCATTATTTGATATAATTAAGGAGAATTGGAGCTATGACTCTGTTTTCAGGTATCTAAAAACAGGTTATATTTATAAAAAGGAAAATGACGAAATCAACAACTTTTCTGCAGACGATATTGATTTATTAGACTACTATGTTTTAAAATATGGCATAAAGGGAAAAAAAAGATGGCTTGAAGAAAAGTGGGAATTGGGATTATCCAGCCTATCGGACGCATTATCTGATTACAGAAGCGAGAAAGAAAAGGAAAGAACAGAGAAAGTTGACGAAATCCGAAAAGAAATTATAGCACCAATAGTGAGATTTATTGAAAAGACTTCAGGAAAGAATACAGTTTTAAATATAGCAACTGCTTTGTTTGAATTTTTAGAGGAAATTCATCTTTATGAAGGTCTTTTGAAGGAAATAAAAATTCTGACTCAAAATGATATGATTAATGAGGCGCAACAATTATCGCAGGTGTGGAACTTGTTAATCGGAGTTCTTGACCAGATAGTAACTGCGCTTGGGGACACAAAATGTTCAAGGGAAGATTTCAAAAAATATGTCTTTTCAGGTCTAGGTGTGAATGAAATTTCTATAATTCCTCCGTCACTTGATAGTGTTACAATTTCATCGGCAAATTCAGTGAAAAATAACTGTGTTGAAGCTCTTTTTGTTATTGGTGCAATAAGGGGCGTTGTTCCTATGGAAAAGAGCGATGAGGGTATGTTTTCGGATAGTGAAAGACAAGAACTTGATGAGCTTTTAGCTCCGGAGGAGCGTGAAATAGGCGGAGGAAGCGGAGCCTATAGCATCAGTGAAGAATATAAGCTTTTCAGGGTTCTCTTTTCAACAAAAAAACTTTTAACAGTGAGCTATCCCTTAAATAATTTTAATGGTGAGGCACAAATCCCATCTCAATTAATTATTGATTTGAGAAAGATGTTTAAGAATATATCCCAAAATAGTGATTTGTCTGATGAAAAAACTGAAACAGATGATTTTTTCACAATCAATTCAGCACACGATTATCTCTTGAAGAACAGAAAAAATAAAAATGATAAAACAGCAAAAGCAATATATAAATGGTTTTTGGAGAACGATAAGGATAGGTTAGAAATTATAAAAAAATCAGATTTATATAAAGCCGAAAAAGCAAAAATTTCACCAAAAAATGCAGAACAATTGTATGGTGAAATGCTGGATTACAGTGCAAGCAGGTTAAAGGTGTATGCGGATTGTCCATTTAAATATTTTATTAAATACGGACTTGGAGCAAAACCTCAGGAGGTTTGGCAAATTCAAAAATTTGATTTGGGAACAATAATGCATTATATTATATGCAAGTATTGTGAGATGATTGAAAATGGTGCTAAAAATCTGGCAGAATTAAAACAAAAATGGAGTGAATTAACAGACGAACAAAGCGATAAAATTATTGATGATATTGTTTCGGAAATCTCAACAAATATCAAAGCCTCTGTTAAAAAGGATGAAAATAAAATAAATTATCTATTGATGAGAATTAAAAAGATAATAAAGCGTTCTGCTCAAATTGTGAGGATTAGTTTGACAAAAGGGGAATATACTGCGGTTGAATATGAAAAAGACTTTATGGTGAAGCTTGATTATAATGACAGAAATGTCGGAATAAGGGGAACTATTGATAGAATTGACCTTGCATTGGAAAATGAAGAAAGTGCAAGTATGAGAGTTGTTGATTATAAGTCAGGTAAGAAAGATTTTTCGATTGTTTCTGTTTGCAATATGCAGGATATTCAGTTGATTTTATATGCAACTGCTGCGACAAAACTTTTTGAAATGGGGAATATAAAATATTCAAATCCATCTATGTCTTCTAAAATCACAGGGATAATGTATAATAAACTCAAGGACAGCCTTGTTGACGGAAATGGCGTGGACAAAGACCAGATAAGCGAGAAGATGCAAAAAGATATGCATATGAACGGTGTTGTTGTTCTTGAGGAATCAGGAGAAGAGCTTGATATTAAAAATGCAGTTATGATGGACAGAAGTATTGAGGAAGATGGTGAAAGCAGTTATTTGAATTTTGCTTTAAAAAATGATGGTAAACCAAAACAAAATTCTGAAATCCTTTCAAGAAGAGATTTTGAAAAACTCACAGAGTATGTGAAAAAGAAAATTATTGATACAGATAAGGAAATTATGAGTGGAAATATTGAAATTCTGCCATATTCAGAGTCTAATTCTTCAGCTTGCGACTACTGCGAAATGAAAGAGGTGTGCTTGTTCGATAAGAAGAGGGATAAAGTTAGGTCGCTTTGCAATAATGCAGAGAATGCATGGGAGATAATTAACAGAGAACTTGAAAAATAATTGAAGATGCATAATCAAAGCCTTTAGAAGGAACAATAAACTACAGTACATAATTTGTTTTTGAAAGGAATTATGATTTATGCAGATAATTGAGGGAAAGGGCGTATTTGGTGGCATTGCGATTGGCTATGCCACAGAAATTTCTAATTCTCAAGAAAAAATAAAAAGAGTTAAAATTAATAATCCTGATGAAGAACTTAAAAGAGTTGAAAATGCATGTAAAATTGCCAAAGAACAACTCGAGAAACTGTATATAGATGCTATAGGTGAGGTTGGAGAGGCAAATGCTGAGATTTTCAATATTCATAAGATGATGCTTGAGGACAGGGACTATCTTGAATCTATTGAAAATATAATTTCAACTGAATTTATTAACGCAGAATATGCAGTAGCGGTTACAGGCGACAACTTTTCCAAGATGTTTTTATCGATGGATGATGAATATATGCGTGAACGCTCGGATGATGTGAGGGATATCACGGAAAGAATTATTCAGGCGATGAACGACAAAGGTGAAAAGTCTTTGTTAAAAAATGAATCGGTGATATTTGCTTATGACCTTTTACCAAGCCAGACAATTAAATTTGATAAATCAAAGGTGCTTGCATTTGTGACACAAAAGGGTTCAGTCAATTCTCATACTGCAATATTGGCAAGAACGATGAATATTCCTGCGGTTGTTGGGGTGGGTGAGTATCCCCAAAACATTGAGGGAGCCTTTGTTATTGTTGATGGGTTTGATGGAAAAATATATATTGAACCTGATGAAAAGACTAAAAATAAATTGATTGAGAAAAAAAGAGCTGATGATGAGAAAAAACTCTTGCTTGAAAATTTCCGCGGAGTTGAAAGTAAAACTCTTGATGGCAAAAAGATAAATGTATTTGCTAATATTGGTGGATTAAGAGATGTTTTAGATGTATTGTCAAATGATGCGGACGGAATAGGATTATTCCGTAGTGAGTTTTTGTATCTTGAGAATGAAACTTATCCTACTGAAGAGGAACAGCTTGAAACCTATATAACCGTTGCAAGAAATATGGCAGGAAAAAAAGTCATAATAAGAACTCTTGACATTGGTGCAGATAAGAAAATTGATTATTTTAATATTGAAAAGGAAGAAAATCCTGCTCTTGGTTACAGAGCAATAAGAATATGCCTTGACAGAGTAGATGTGTTTAAAACACAGCTTCGAGCACTTTTGAGAGCATCTGCTTATGGAAATATATCAATTATGATTCCAATGATTGTTTCCTTGGATGAAGTGATAAAGGTAAAAAAAATACTTGACGAAGTGAAATTGGAACTTGACACAGCAAATATTCCATATAATAAAGAAATTGAAATTGGCGTGATGATAGAAACACCATCAGCGGTTATGATAAGTGATAAACTTGCAAAAGAGGTTGATTTTTTCAGCATCGGAACAAACGATTTAACTCAATATACTTTAGCTTGTGACAGAGAAAATCCAAAGGTTGAATATCTTTGTGAAAAACCTGATATATCTGTTTTAAGAATGATTAAAATTGCGGCTGATAATGCAAAAAAAGCAGGTATATGGGTAGGAATTTGCGGAGAGTTGGCATCTGATTTGAGTTTGACAGAATATTTCTTGTCTTTAGGAATTGAAGAGCTTTCGGTCAGTGCCCCCAATATTTTAGCTATCCGGAAAAAAATAACAGAATGTAATATATCAAATATTCGAAAATCAGCACTTAAAATAATCGAATAAAAAATAGGCAGTTTTTAAACTGCCTATTTTGTTTTTAGATAATTTTTCATTGCTTTTAGTGTTTCATCGGAAATCACATGCTCAATTTTGCAGGCATCAGATGATGCGGTTTCTTTTGAAACACCAATGTGTTCTAAAAAGTTTGATAGAACAGTGTGTCGTTCAAAGATTTTTTTTGCAGTAGAAATGCCTTCTTTTGTGAGGGAAAGTAAGCCATCATCAGCCATTGTTAAATAACCTCCGCTTTTCAACAATCCAACAGCTCTTGAAACGCTCGGCTTTGAATATCCCATATGCTCGGCAACATCAATACTTCTGACAGAATTTGATTTTTGTGACAAGACATATATTGTTTCCAGATACATTTCGGCAGATTCCTGTAAATGCATAACAATCCCTCCTTAATAATATAATTATATCACATAAAAATATTTTTTCAAGTATTTGGTAAAAAAGTATTGACAAAGAAAAAAAGCTATGTTAAAATGTTTATCAGTTAGCAGAGGCTAATTGACTAAATTTTGAAATCAGGAGAGGCATATGAATTTAAAGTCTGCACAAGAGGGAAAAGAATATATAATCAGACAGATTGTGACTGATGATGAAGAATTAGATGCTTTTTTGTTTTCGCTTGGATGTTATAGCGGAGAACCAATTACAGTGATTTCGCACCTAAAGGGTGGATGTGTTGTGTCAATTAAAGATGGAAGATATAATATTGATAATCAATTGGCGGAGGCTATTATTATATGATTGCAAATTCTATGAAAATAGTGATTTGCTCTTTATTTTGTAAATGAGTTAGCTGTTGCTAACCTGAATGATACATATTTTAAGGGAGGAATACCAATATGAGAATTGCATTAACAGGCAATCCAAACAGCGGTAAAACAACAATGTATAATGCCCTGACCGGCAGAAATGAAAAGGTTGGAAATTGGGCAGGTGTTACCGTTGAAAAGAAAGAACATTCTATCAAAAAGAGCTTTTATGGCGTAGGGGAAGAACTGATTGCAGTCGATTTACCTGGCGCGTATTCTATGTCACCATTTACATCTGAAGAAAGTATAACAAGCTCATATGTAAAAAATGAAAATCCTGATGTTATTATAAATATAGTCGATGGAACAAATTTAAGCCGTAGTTTGTTTTTTACAACACAATTATTAGAACTTGGAATTCCTGTTGTTGTTGCTCTTAATAAGACAGATATAAATGATAGGAAAGAAACTAAAATTGATACAACAGCGCTTTCAAAAAAGCTTGGCTGTCCTGTTGTTGAAACAATTTCAACCTCTGCAAATGGACTGAAAGAGCTTATTGATACAGTTTTATCGTTAAAAGGAAAAGAACAAAAAGCACCTTATTCACAAGGAAATATTGACCTTACAAGCAAACAGGAAGTTGAATTGGCTGACAGAAAACGATTTGAATTTGTTAATAAGATTGTTTCATCAGTTGAAACTCGTAAGGTTTTAACAAAAGAAAAGAACTATCAGGATAAAATTGATGCTGTTCTTACAAACAAGTGGCTTGGTATCCCGATTTTTGCATTTATTATGTTTTTAGTGTTTGATATTTCGCAGTCATCTTTCGGCCCTTGGATTGCAGACTCGCTTGTTGCATGGCTTGAAACATTTCAGGCTTGGGTAGCAACATTCTTTGAAAATGCAAATCCACTGTTATCTGCATTGCTTGTTGACGGTGTAATCGGTGGTGTTATTGCAGTTATCGGTTTCTTGCCATTGGTAATGGTGATGTATTTCTTGATTGCATTGCTTGAAGATTGCGGATATATGGCGAGAGTTTCAGTGGTTTTAGACCCGATATTTAAAAAGGTCGGTCTTTCAGGAAAATCAGTTATTCCTTTTGTTATTGGTACAGGTTGTGCAATTCCGGGAGTTATGGCTTGCCGAACAATCAGAAATGAAAGAGAAAGAAGAGCTACAGCTATGCTTGCTCCGTTTATGCCTTGTGGAGCAAAGTTGCCTGTTATTGCCCTTTTTGCAGGTGCTTTTTTTGAGGATGCATCATGGGTTGGAACTCTTATGTATTTTGTTGGGATTTTGATAATATTTTTTGGTGCATTGCTTATCAACAAGATAACAGGACATAAGTCAAGAAAATCATTCTTCATTATAGAAATGCCCGAATATAAAATTCCAAGCTTATGGCGAGCATTCAAATCAATGTGTGGTCGTGGATGGGCTTACATAGTAAAAGCCGGAACAATTATTCTTCTTTGTAACACTGTTGTCCAGATTATGCAGACATTTGACTGGAGCTTTGCGGTTGCAGAGACAGCAGATGTTTCAATTTTATCATCAATTGCGCACCCATTTGCATATTTACTTATCCCTGTTATTGGCTATCATGCTTGGCAGTTTGCAGCAGCAGCTGTTACAGGATTTATAGCAAAAGAAAATGTTGTTGCAACAATAGCTATATGCTATATTCTCACAGATGTTACATCTGAACTTCCGGGTGCAGCACCTGAGCTTACTACGGTTGCAGCATTGGCATATCTGATGTTTAATTTATTTACCCCTCCTTGTTTTGCAGCTATTGGCGCTATGAACTCGGAAATGAAGAGCAAAAAATGGCTTTGGGGCGGTATCGCACTCCAGCTTGGTGTTGGCTATACGGTTGCATATCTTGTTTACCAGATTG
>JAZNGS010000160.1:0-7843 GCA_045576555.1 Clostridia bacterium
CAGCATTGACTGCAACAGGTGTTCTTTATTTTGATATTGCAGATTGTACCTACTCCCTGCCAAATACAAACACAATCGAGAAAGGTGCTATAAAATCATTAAGATTTGGAATTCACGATAATTCAACAAGAGTAGCTTTTGACCTTGAAAATTACACAGGTTACAAAGTAACACTCTCAAACGATAAAAAGACATTTACAATCACAGTAACTGCTAAACCGATTGAAAATGAAGACGATACAAAACCACAAAGACCTGACGCGAACGACAAACCACAAACTGCATTTGATAAAATAGTTGTTATCGATGCAGGTCACGGCGGCAAAGACCCAGGCACAAGTGGCACACTTTTAGAAGAAACATACCACGAAAAGACAATTAATCTTTTGATTGCAAAGAAAGTACAAAAAATACTTGAAGATAGTGGAATAACTGTAATAATGACAAGAGATGATGACACCTATCTAACCTTGACAGAGCGTTCGGATATTGCTAATATAAATGATTCTGTTATGTTTGTAAGTATTCATGCAAATGCTGCAACATCTGAAACTGCATCAGGCTATGAGGTTTATTACAGCACTCTTAACAATAACTCCACAACAGGACTTACAAGTAAAGAACTCGCAAAATCCATTATAGATATGCTTGAGGAAAATGTTTCAACAAGAAACCGTGGAGTTAAAACCGCAGACCATGTTGTAACAAAAACAAGCTATATGCCTGCTGTTTTAATTGAAATCGGATTTATGTCTAATCCTGAAGAATTAGCATTAATGTTTACTGAAGAATTCCAAGATGATTTTGCAAAAGGTGTTGCAGACGGAATTTTAAATGTAATTGATAAAGCAGGAATTCCATCGGATTATGGAATTATTTATGAAGAAATGAAAGCTGCAGAGGCAGCCTTACTTCAAGAACAGGAAAAAAATTCCGAAACAGACTCGGAAGAAACTGTTGAGGAAACTGAAGATATATCGGAAGGACATTAAATGAACAGACAAGATTTTTATTTTGATTTACCCGAAGATTTGATTGCACAGGAACCGCTGATTGACCGCAGTTCCTCAAGATTGATGTGTCTTGATAAATTAACAGGAGAAATTCAGCACAAGCATTTTTACGACATTGTAGATATGTTAAACCCTGGTGATTGTCTTATTCTAAATGACACAAAGGTTATACCTGCACGATTATATGGTCATAAAAAAGACACAGGCGGTTCAATAGAATTTTTGTTACTGCACAAGCACTCCCTTGACACATGGGAGGTTATCTTAAAACCCGGCAGACGAGCAAAACCCGGTGCTATCTTTGAATTTGGTGATGGAAGATTAAAAGCGGAAATTCTTGACATTGTAAATGACGGAAACAGACTTGTTAAATTTATCTATAATGGTGTTTTTGAAAATATATTAGATGAGCTTGGTGAAATGCCTCTACCTCACTATATCACAAAAAAACTTGAAGATAAAAATAGATATCAAACTGTTTATGCCAAAAATTCAGGCTCTGCTGCAGCTCCGACCGCCGGCTTACACTTTACCGATGAGTTGCTTGATAAAATAAAGCAAAAGGGCATCAACATCGGATATGTAACACTTCATGTCGGTCTTGGAACTTTCAGACCTGTTAAGGCAGATAACATTTTAGACCACAAAATGCATTCCGAATTTTATGTTCTCCCAAAAGAAACTGCCGAACTTGTTAATGAAACAAAGAAAAATGGAAATAAAGTTATTTCTGTCGGCACAACTGCAACAAGGACATTGGAAACAGCAGGACTTGACGGATTTCCTCTAAAAGAAAAAACAGGCTGGACGGATATTTTCATATATCCCGGAAAGAATTTTAATGTGATTGATGCATTGATTACTAATTTCCACTTGCCCGAGTCAACACTTATAATGCTTGTGAGTGCTTTGGCAGGAAGAGAGAATGTATTGAACGCATATAACGAAGCTGTTAGAGAAAAATATAGATTTTTCAGCTTTGGTGATGCAATGTTTATTAATTAGAAAAGGGTTTTATTATGTTTGAAATTTTACACACAAATGGTTTGGCACGACGAGGTCGCTTTCACACAGTCCACGGAACAGTTGAGACACCTGTTTTCCAAAATGTGGGAACAATTGCTGCTATCAAGGGTGCAGTATCTGCACAAGATTTAAAAGAGCTTGGTTGTCAGGTTGAACTGTCAAACACTTATCATCTGCACTTGCGACCAGGTGATAAAGTGGTTAAAGAAATGGGCGGACTTCATAAGTTTATGAATTGGGACAGACCAATATTAACCGACAGTGGTGGTTTTCAAGTTTTTTCTTTGGCAAAGCTTCGCAAAATTACCGAAGAAGGTGTTAGTTTTAACTCACACATTGACGGAAGAAGAATTTTTATGGGACCGGAAGAAAGTATGCAGATACAATCAAACCTTGCATCAACAATTGCAATGGCATTTGATGAATGTGTTGAAAATCCTGCCCCCTATCAATATGTTAAAAATTCGTGCGAAAGAACTCTGCGTTGGTTAATAAGATGTAAAGACGAAATGGCTCGTCTAAACAGTCTTGATGATACTATAAACAAACAACAATTACTCTTTGGAATTAATCAAGGCGGAATTGTTGATGATTTAAGAGTATGGCATATGAAAGAAATTGCAAAACTCGATTTGCCGGGCTATGCAATCGGAGGGCTTGCAGTTGGAGAATCACACGAGGAAATGTACCATATACTTGATGTTGTTCTTCCACACGCACCTACAGATAAACCTCGCTATCTTATGGGAGTCGGCACACCATCAAACATAATAGAGGGTGTTGCAAGAGGAATTGACTTTTTTGACTGCGTTATGCCGTCAAGAAATGCAAGGCACGGATTTATATTTACATGGAATGGAACAATTAACCTTATTAATCAGAAGTTTGAAAGAGACCCTCTCCCCATTGACCCGAACTGTCAATGTGAGGCTTGCAAAAACTATTCAAGAGCCTATATAAGACACTTGTTTAAGGCAAAGGAAATGCTTGGTTTAAGACTTGCAGTTATTCATAATCTATATTTTTATAATGAGCTTATGGCAAAAATTCGCGAAGCGATAGAAAATGATACCTTTGATAAGTTCAGAGAAAAATATTCTCCTTTATTAGATACAAGAATTAAATAAAAAAAGAGATACAAACAATATTGTTTGTATCTCTTTTACACTATAATTTTTATCTGTTTAGAATAAGTTTTGTCAATTCAACAGGGTTAACAATCTTTCCGTCTTTATAAACACGCATATTTCCTGATGCGATTTCATCGATTAGAATAACCTCGTCATTGTTATATCCAAACTCAAACTTTATATCCCACAAATCAAGACCGATTGATTTCAAATCATCAGCAACGATCTTTGTGATTTTCAATGTCTGTTCTTTCATACTCTCAAACATTTCAGGAGTCATAACCCCAAGAGCAGCAAGACCTTCTGATGTTACCAATGGGTCACCCTTTTCATCATTTTTGAAAGTACATTCAACATATCCGCCCTCTAAAACAGTACCATCTTCTATATATTCACCATATCTTCTTATAAAACTTCCTGTTGCAACCAATCTGCAGATAACTTCAAGACCGTGACCAAAAACTTTACCAGGGAGAACTTCCATTGTTGCGTTTTCTACATCTGCACTTACATAGTGAGTTTTTATTCCTGCTTCCTTTAGCATATCAAAATAATATACAGATGTGCGCAAATTAGCCTTGCCTATACCCTCAATTGTTAATCCAACTGAATTTTCACCAGGGTCAAACACTCCGTCTTTTCCTGTGCAATCATCTTTGAACTTTAGCATAACATTGCCATTTTCAAGCTCATAAACATCTTTTGTCTTTCCTTCATAAACTTTTTTCATACGCAATCTCCTCTTTTATTTAATATTTCTTATATTGCTAACTGCCTTGTTAATCTAATCAGGTCAGCAGAAATACTCTTTGTCATATTCAAGCCTTCTTCAATGTCAACATCTATTATCTTGCTATTTTGCATACATACAATCCTGTCAGATTTGCCATCCAAAAGCAGTTCAACCGCATATGCTCCCATTCGGCTTGCAATAACTCTGTCTTTTACAGTCGGGCTTCCGCCTCTTTGAACATGGCCCAAAATAGTTGCTCTGGTTTCAATATCTGTTGCCTGTTCAATTTTCTTTGCCATTTCAACAACACCACCGATGCCCTCAGCAACAATAACTATATAGTGTTTCTTACCTCTTAATTTTCCTTTTTCAATAACTCCGATAACATCCTTTTCAAAATCATATTCCAACTCAGGAATTAAAACAACCTCTGCTCCACACGCAATACTTGTTTCAACAGCAATATGTCCTGCATTTCTTCCCATAACCTCAACAACAGAGCATCTGTCGTGAGAAGATGAGGTGTCTCTTAATTTGTCAACTGCTTCAACAACAGTGTTAAGACAAGTATCATAACCGATCGTATATTCACTGCAGCTTATGTCATTATCAATTGTTCCGGGAATTGCAACAGTAGGCAGACCTGCTCTTGATAAATCTCTTGCTCCCCTGAATGAGCCATCTCCTCCGATAACGATTAACCCATCAATACCATTAGCTTTTGCAACCTCAACGCCTTTTTGGACCCCTGCAGGCTCCTTAAACTCAAGGCAACGGGCTGTTTGCAAAATAGTACCACCTTTTTGCAATGTCTCACCGACACTTCGCGCATCTAATTTAATAAAATCGCCATTTATAAGGCCATTATATCCTCTCTTTATTCCATAAACCTCGATATCATTATAAATCGCTGTTCTCACAACTGCGCGGATAGCAGCATTCATTCCCGGTGCATCTCCACCACTTGTCAATACACCAATTTTTCTTATACCCGACATTCTAATGTCCTCCCGTTTATAATCCGTTATTACATTTCAAATTCTAAAATCAAATCCTGTGCAACAGAAAGTTCTCCGGCAGGAACCATAATTTCAAAACAGGTCCCTTCTTCTTCAGTTGTAGCATTTCCTTGTCTTACCCTTGAAATAATACTGTTTTCATCAAGAATAGTCTTGATTTTCAGTATCTCTTGTGATTTCTGTGCCACATATACAACCGTCCACATAAAGATAAATCTCCTAATTTCTTATTAAAGACTGATAGTATAGCCTTAAACAAAGCTATTAATAACTATATTATTCTATACCAATTTTATACAAAAGTCAATAATCATTTTGACAAAAATAGATGTAGTATAATGCGTTTTTTTAGTAACTTTACTTTACAACAACATTTTCTTCGCCAAAACATTCTTTTAATACACCAATTGCCTCATCTGTTAATTTAATTCTCATATCCTCCGGAGCCATTAATCTTTCCTTTGTCTTCTCAAAATATAAACATACAGGTGTGTTGCCTTTGTATTTCGATATACTTGTTAAATATTTTTGGAGAATTTCCTGTGTTCTCTCTTGCATTTTTATATATACAACCTTTTGTTCCTGCGGAGGATTTACCATATCCAGAAGCGTTGCCTTTTCTACCAGAATTTTCGGTTCTTCATCCTCTCGCAGACTAACCCTTGCATCAATCATCACAATATTTTCCTCTTGCAAAACATTTGAGTATTGAACCAACACTTTAGGAAAAACAATTGCTTCAATTGTGCCATAAGCATCTTCCAATTTCAAAAATGCCATTTGAGAGTTGCTTCTTGTTATTTTGTTTTTTCTATTAGTAATGACCGCACAAATTCTTACAAATTGTCCATCCTTTAAGCCACCGTCTGAAGCAACATATACATTATCCTCATTTTTTTCAACAGAGTTTAATACACTTTGAATATTGTACTTGGTCAACAGCTTAATCTTGTCTGAATATTCTTCCATAGGATTTCCCGATATATACATTCCTATCGATTGCTTTTCCATTTTCAAAAGTGTCTTTTTATCAAATTCTTCAATTTCAGGAAACTGCATTTCAAAAGATGTCTGTTCCTCGTCAAACAAAGTCATCTGTCCTGATAAATTTCCTCTTTTACTTGATACTTCACTATCGATAGCGTCCTCATAAACAGCCATAAGTTGTGAGCGTTTTAACCCAAAAGAATCAAATGCACCACACATTATAAGGCCTTCAACTGCTCTTTTGTTTATGTCTTTTCCTGTCATTCTCTCAACAAAATCCGCAAAGCTTGAAAATTCGCCATTTAACTCTCTCTCACAAACCAGCTTTTGAATAAATCCCCTGCCGACATTTTTAACCGCTGACAAACCAAATCTTATTGAATTACCCTCAACAGTAAAAGTATCTTTACTCTTATTTATATTAGGTGGACATATATCAATACCCATTGCTTTGGCATTGATAATATACTCATTGACTTTATCTGTATCATCAACACTTGAAATCAATGATGCCATAAATTCAACAGGATAAAAAGTTTTTAAATACGCAGTTTGATAGGTTACATATGCATATGCCGCTGCATGAGATTTATTGAAAGCATAATTTGCAAAATCATAGATTTCATCAAAAATTGAAATTGCAGTTTTTTCATCAATTCCGCGGTTAATACATCCGTCAATTATCTGATTTCCCTCATCATCCTTTTTTCCATATATAAAGTTCTGTCTTTCAATCTCCATCTGTGCCATCTTCTTTTTAGAGATAACACGCCTCATCAAATCTGCTCCGCCAAGAGAATATCCTGCCAATACACGAACAATCTCCATAACCTGTTCCTGATAAACCATACAACCATAGGTTACATTTAATATATTCTCTAAAAGCTTGTGCTTATATTCAATTTTTTCAGGATGATTTTTATTATAAATATACTTTGGAATTGAATCCATTGGACCGGGACGATAAAGCGAAATACCTGCAATCAAATCTTCAAGGTTATCAGGATTTAATTCCTGCATAAATGATTTCATTCCTGCACTTTCAAGCTGAAAAACACCATCAGTGTTACCCTGAGAAATAGTTTTAAAAACCTCTTTTATTCCATAATCAATATTATCAATATCAATACGAATTCCACGGGTTGTTTCAATAATTTTAACTGCATTTTCAATAATCGTTAAGTTCCTCAAACCCAAAAAATCCATCTTCAAAAGACCAAGCTCTTCAACTGTGTCTTTAACAAATTGTGTTGTTACTGCGTCTTCATTTAATTGTAATGGTATATAATTAACCGTAGGCTCTTGTGTTATAACTACACCTGCCGCATGAGTTGATTTATGGCGTGGCAAACCCTCAAGAGTTCTTGCAGTATCTATCAATTTCTTTATCTTTATATCGCCCTCATACATTGCCTTTAATTCAGTACTTATTTGCAATGCTTTATCAATTGTGATTTTTAAATCGTTTGGAATAGCCTTTGCAACTTTATCAACCTCTGCATAAGGAATATTTAATGCTCTTCCCACATCACGCACAACCAACTTTGCCTTTAGAGTACCAAAAGTGATTATCTGTGAAACCTTATCTTCCCCATATTTTTCCACAACATAATCATACACCT
The DNA here is from genome assembly GCA_045576555.1 of Clostridia bacterium. GTDB lineage: Bacteria > Bacillota > Clostridia > UBA1381 > UBA1381 > RGIG1988. Next base: position 7,531 of record JAZNGS010000160.1, read on the forward strand.
TTTTTCTGCCATCAGGTGCAAAGTCAGTATCAATATCGGGCATAGACACTCTTTCAGGATTTAAAAATCTTTCAAAAATCAAGTTGTATTTTATTGGGTCAATACTTGTTATTCCAAGTGTGTATGCCACAAGACTGCCTGCAGCAGAGCCTCTGCCGGGGCCGACCATGACATTATTTTGTCTTGCAAAGTGAATAAAATCCCACACAATCAGGAAGTAATCAACAAAGCCCATAGAATTAATAACATTTAATTCATATTCAAGTCTTTGCTTTAACTCGTCACTGATAACATCATACTTTTTATTAAGTCC
>JAZNGS010000161.1:0-2975 GCA_045576555.1 Clostridia bacterium
GGAGAATTTAATGTTGTAATTGATTATGCTCATTCTCCTGATAGTCTTGAAAATATTATTAAGGCTATGAAGAAGGTATGCAAGGGAAAAGTTATCACGATGTTTGGCTGTGGTGGAAATAGAGATGAGTCCAAACGATATGATATGGGAAGAATTTCAGGTGAATTATCCGACTATACCATAATAACATCCGATAATCCAAGATACGAAAACCCTGTCAAAATTCTAAAGGATATAGAAAAGGGAATTAAAGATGTGACGGACGGATACATAGTAATTCCAAACAGATTTGATGCTATAGGTTATGCTCTAAAAACAGCACAAAAAGACGATGTTGTGATTTTTGCAGGAAAAGGGCATGAGGATTATATAATAGAAAAGAATAAAAAAATTCATTTTGATGAAAGAGAAGCTATAAAATATTGGACGCAAAAAGATGAAAGGACAGACGCAAATGGAGAGAATGACGATTAATGAAATAATTTCAGCTACAGGCGGAGAACTCATATGTGGAGATAAAAATATTTCAATTAAAAGTGTTTCCATTGATTCTAGAAAAGTTTTTGAGGATACTTTGTTTGTTGCACTAAAGGGCGAAAATTCCGATGGTCACGACTATGTTGAGAAAGCCTTTGAAAATGGAGCTGTGGCGGCCTTGTGTCAAAGGGAAATGAAATCCGATAAACCAATTATATTGGTTAGTGACACTCAAAAGGCGCTTGGACAGATTGCAAAGTATTATAAAAAGAAATTCAGTATAAAGACTGTGGCAATAACAGGCAGCGTGGGAAAAACAACCACAAAGGATATGTTGTATTCAGTTATGAATACACAATATCACACATTAAAAACAGAGGGCAATTTCAATAATGAGTTGGGCTTGCCTTTGACTGTGTTAAGACTCAATAACAGTCACGAGGCGGCAGTTTTGGAAATGGGTATGTCGGACTTTGGGGAGATTAGTTATATTGCGGATATTGCAAGACCTGATGTTGCAATAATTACCAATATAGGAATGTCACACATTGAAAATCTTGGCTCACAAGAAGGTATTTTCAAAGCTAAAACAGAGATATGTGAAAACTTTAATAAGGATAGTTTGTTGATTGTTAATGCTGATGATAAATATCTAAAGAAAGCATTGGAATTTAAAGGTTTTAGTGTTGTTGGTTACGGAATTGAAAGCGAGTGCGATTATAAGGCAAGGGATATAGAAAATCTTGGCCTTGAGGGCACGAAATTCACAACAAGTATCTATAACCGCGACTATAGAATACATATAAAAACACCTGGTGTTCATAATGTTTATAATGCTTTGGCGGCAATTGCGTGCGGAGTGTGGTATAACATCGGACCTAACAGAATTATAAGTGGAATTGAGAATTTTTCATTGACTGATATGAGAATGTCAATTGAAAAGGTAGGAAACATTACTCTTATAAATGATTGCTATAATGCCTCTCCTGATTCTGTAAAGGCGGCGCTAAAGGTTTTAAACACACAAGCAACAAGAAAAGTAGCAATTTTGGGTGACATTCTTGAAATGGGTGAGTTTGCAAAAGATGCTCATTATGAATTAGGCAAGGCGGTTGCCGAAAACAAGGTTGATGTGCTTTTAACAGCGGGAGAAAACGCAAAATTCATTGCAGAGGCTGCAGGGGATAACGGAGTGCCTGAAGGCGCAGCATTTAACACTACAGAAGAACTTGTTTTGAATGTTTCAAAATTTATTAAAGATAATGATACAATCTTAATAAAAGCATCAAGGGGAATGCACTTTGAAAAAATTGTTGATAAAATAACCGAAGATAATAAATGAAAGGGAATATGATATGTTTGATGTTGGATATATAATCGTCTTTTTGATGTCCTTGTTAATAACTCTTGTGACGGGACCTGTGTTTATACCTTGGCTCCGTAAACTAAAATTTGGTCAGCAAATTTTGGAGGAGGGTCCTTCGTGGCATCAGAAAAAAAGCGGCACTCCGACAATGGGTGGCTTGATGTTTATTCTTGGAGTTTTAATCAGCTCGGTGGTTGCAATTTTAGTTAAAGCTGATGAAAAAATTTTGATAATGCTTATAACTGCATTGGGCTTTGGAGCTATTGGATTTATAGATGATTATGTTAAGGTGGTCAAAAAGAGAAACCTTGGACTGACTGCTCTGCAAAAATTTGCCCTGCAGGCAATCCTTGCCATAGGTTATATCCTCGCACTTAATATGACAGGAAATTTAGACACTCAAATTATAATTCCTTTCACATCATTAACTATTACATTACCTTGGATATTATATATTGTATTTATATTATTTGTTATATTGGGGACAGTAAATGCGGTCAATTTAACAGACGGACTTGACGGACTTGCCACAAGCATTACAATAGTTGTCAGCTTATTCTTTGCTATTGTTGGCAATATTTTCTCGCAATCAACTGCATATTTTTCTCTTGCAGTTTTGGGTGGTTGCATCGGATTTTTGTTCTTCAATAAATATCCTGCAAAGGTATTTATGGGGGATACAGGCTCACTATTTTTAGGCGGTGCAATATCAGTTATCGCAGTGGGAATGGAAATGCCATTGATACTCGTGATTGCAGGGTTTGTGTATCTTTTTGAAACACTTTCTGTTATAATGCAGGTTGCCTCTTTTAAACTCACAGGAAAGAGAATTTTCAAAATGTCACCTATCCATCATCATTTTGAAATGTGTGGCTGGAAGGAGAAAAAAATTGTTGCGGTATTTTCGGCGGTCAGTTTGATATTGTGCATAATTGCATTCGTTTCATTAATTCCGCGTATTAATATTTGAATTGAGGTTTCGTTATGGTAAATAATAATTCACAAAGAGATAGAACAATTAAAACTCATAGTTCAAAATCTCAAACAAAGGCGAAAAAAACAACAAGAAAAAAAGTTGGTGAGGTTGATTTCACTTTCCTTACACTTGTAATTGTAATTGTTTGTGTTGGAT
>JAZNGS010000162.1:0-2970 GCA_045576555.1 Clostridia bacterium
TATGCCATTTTAAACCCTCCAGTTCCACACTCATATGAATGTATTGACATTTTATCATATAGATAGTATAATCTTTATTATGTACATTTATACGAATGTAAGGAGTGAAAGATTATGAACATAAAACTTGAATTATTAAAAAAGCACATAGCTGATTTTATAGAGAACAATTTAGATGACTTTGAGATTGACGCATCTAAAATTGCGGACACTGTTGCTATCAATATGTTATCCGAAATTCAAGACATAATAAAAAATGAAGACTATTCCGATTTTGAGGCAATAGAAGAAATAGTTTGTGTGTTTGAAAAGTATAAAATTGATTATTCTTCGCGACACGATTTTTAATAAGAATGGCTATCTCGTTTTTAGCGAGATAGCCATTCTAGTTTAATATGTAATTATTCGTCTTTATTTTCCTCAGTTTCTATTTCCTCATCAGTTGATGCATCCTTATCAACAGCATCTTTTTTCTCGTCAATTGATTGAGTTGCTTCATTCGGCTTTGTTTGAGTGTCTGTTGAATTTGTTTCTGACACACCGCCGCATGATGTGATAGAGCAAGCAATAATTCCTGCACAAATAAGTGTAAATATTTTTTTCATCAAAACTACCTCTCTTTATTTTGATTATAATACGCAATATGAGCTATTGCATATGTTAAATTATATATCACTAATTCGGATAAAATGATAAAATTTTGAAATTTTATCATTTTGTTAAATTTATGATAATCATTGACAGGCATAGAGTGAAAATGGTATAATAAGAACAATTGGGGAAGTGTGCATTATTAATGCACCATAACAGCCATAATAATACTAAAATACATATATCATTTCAACTTGAGAGGAAGTGCGCCAATATGAAAAGAGCCAGAAAATCGGGCTTTTTTGCAAAGAAAGAAAAAAAACAAACTCAAAACATTGTTATAGATAATAAAACAGATGAAAGAAATTCAAAGCTTTTAGAAAAAAGACAAAAATTGGAAATAAAAGCTAAAAAATCAAAACAAAGGAAAAAATATGCGGCAATTTTTTCGGTTTCACTTATTGTAATAATTATTGTGTCGCTGATAACCCTAGGTATTGGCGGATTATTCGACAAAGAAATCATTGAAGAAATAGAACCTGTTGATGAGGTTTCGGGAAAGGTTAATGCATTAATTCTTGGTGTTGATAAAGAGGGCTTGAGAACTGATACTATCATAGTTGCATCATATGATGCTACAAACGGAGTTGTCAATATGCTTTCAATTCCGAGAGATACGAGGATGTATATTGCGTCAAAGTATCGCAAAATCAATTCAGCTCACGCCATAACAGGATCTAACGGAAAGATAAAGGGAGCAAATGGAACAATAGACGCAGTGACAAGATTGACAGGTATTCCTATAAACTATTATGTAGAATTCTCATTTGAGGCTTTCAGGGAAACTATTGATGCACTTGGGGGAGTGTATTTTGATGTTCCGCAGACAATGAAATACAGAGACCCTGCACAAGATTTGAACATTAATCTATTACCCGGATACCAGCTACTTGACGGAGATAAAGCTGAACAGCTTGTTCGTTTCAGACAGTATCCGCAAGGCGACATCAAGAGAGTTGAGGTGCAGCAAGAGTTTATTAAAGCACTTGCTGAACAAAAACTTAACGCACAGATTATAACAAAATTGCCCGATATTTATAAGGTACTTTCTGAAAATGTTAAAACCAATTTCAAACTTGGTGACGCGGTTAAATATGCAAACAGTCTTGTTAATATTGACCTGGACAATATTGTGATGCACGAATTACCTGGGGAATACAGCGGAAGTGAATATGAGGCGTCATATTGGTTGCCTGATATGAAAGAAATTAAACTTTTGGTGCAGAATACCTTTGGCTATGATACAAAGGATATCACAAGCGGAAAGCCTGTGACAGGTGCAATTTACGGAAAGACAACGACAGAAATTCTAAACCCTGAAGATGTGGTTGTTCGTGAATCAGACAAGCACAAGACTCCTGTTGTAGATGACGATAAAAAGTCCGATACACAAGATAGCAAAAAAGAGGATAATAAAAAAGAGGATGACGAGAAGACACAAGAGTCTGAAACTGATAAGAAAAAGCCGTCAAGACCTCCAAAAAATCCTGACAATTCAACAAAAGAGGAAGAACCGGAAATAAATATTCCACAGGTAGAAGAAGAGGAAGAGCCGGTCATTGAGCCTGAAATTCCTGTGATTGAGCCGATAGAGAATATAAATTCAACAGATAATTTTGTAAGACCCGGAGCAAATTAAAAAGGTGGTTAAAGGAAGGGTGGTTTTGTGAAGAGAGCAAGAGGAAAAAATTCAAGGACAAGGGTAGAAGAATTAGATGTCCCTGAAATATTGAAAAACAGTTCAAGACAGACAACAAAATCAACTGCAAAAAAGAAGACAACTAAAAAAACAACAAAGAAAAAGAAAAACAATAGCGGATTAAAATCGTTTTTGATTATAGTTTTTGCGCTAATTGTTGCATTCCTGATTGTAATGGGAATGAGCTGGGAAACTGACGGTGATGATGTAGGAGCACTTATTCCTGTAGATATGGATAAGGGAAAGCTCAATGTACTGGTATTGGGTGTGGATAAAGAGGGATTAAGAACCGATGCGATGATGCTTGTTTCTTATGATATGAAAGAAACAAGAGCTAATATTATGTCAATTCCGAGAGATACTCAAATCAAGGTTAAAGACAGGGGAGTAACCAGAAAGATAAACGAAATTCATGCGATGCATGATAAAAATAATGATATGCTTGGCCCTCGCGGAAGTGTGAAAGCGGTAACAGCTCTGACAGGTGTACCAATTCATTATTACATAGAATTTAATTTTGATGCAATTGATGAAATAACAGATGTGCTGGGACCAATTGAATATGATGTTCCTGATGTTGAGGGTAATGGCAAGGGTATGAATTATGATGACCCTGCACA
>JAZNGS010000163.1:0-2515 GCA_045576555.1 Clostridia bacterium
CCTTGATGATTTTTCAGTTAATGACTGGCTTGAACTCATAGGAGTTTCAAAAAAGACAGCAGAGCCAGATATGTTCAATGATGAGGCATATGACAAATATGATGATTGAGGAGAGTACATATGAGCGTATTAGATAATGGCGTAAAAGAATTTATAATGACAAGGGCGGTTATAACAGTTGGGTTTCCTATCGGTTTTTCAGGAGCTACCGAAATCAACTGTTTTCACTGAAAATATTTCACACATTCCTCTGGAGTGTGTCAGTTGACAAAGGAAGTGAGTGAGTTTCCGCAAAGATATGTCGGTTCTCACTGTCCGTTAGAAATTATTGAGGAAGAAGGGAAATAATCAAATGGCTAAAGTGATTTGTATAATGGGCGAGAGCGGCAGCGGAAAAACAACCTCGTGCCGAAATCTTGACCCTGCAACTACATACTATATTGACAGCGATAAAAAAGGCTTATCGTGGAAAGGTTGGAAAAAGCAATACAACCTTGAAAACAAAAATTATTATTGTTCTGATGAGCCTGAAAAAGTTAAAAATGTTTTGATTGGGGTATCTCAAAAACTTGAACATATCAAAACTGTAATTATAGATACAGTTGGGTCCATAATGGTTGCTGATGAGATGCGAAGAAGTAAAGAAAGGGGTTTTGACAAATGGCTTGATTTAGCAACTTGTATATGGGAATTAATAGATATGGCATATCTATTGCGTGATGATTTGACAGTTATATTTATAGCTCATACACAGACAGAAAGAGACGAAAACGGATATTTATTCACAAGAATCAAAACAAGCGGTAAGAAGCTCGACAAGATATGTTTAGAGAGCAAGTTCACAACAGTATTAAATGCAAAGTGTATTGACGGAGAATATGTTTTTGAAACTCATGGTAAAAATGGCAGCACAGCAAAAACACCTATGGGATTGTTTGAAGAAGATACAATTCCAAACGATATTGTAACAGTTATAAAAGCTCTTGAAGAGTTTGAAAATTAATTATAAAGGAGATTAAATTTATGCAAAGATTAGTAGGATTTGAAAATGCAAAAGTTATGACAGGTGAAAGCACACAGTTACCAAAAGGCGGTTATATTGTGAAGATTATGGACTGTCAGGAAGTAAGCGGAGAAAAAAATGGTAAAAGATACAGTTATTTAGCCTTTTCATTCGATGTGTGTGAGGGTGAATATAAAAATCATTTTACCAACTTATATACAACAAGTATAGATGAGAATAAGAAATGGAAGGGTGTTCTGAATGTGTTTGTTCCACAAGAGGGCGATATCTATTATGAGGACAACCTTTCAAGGTTTAAAACTATGACAGCAAATTTTGAGGAAAGTAATCAGGGATATGCGTGGAATTGGGACGAAAAGACTTTGAAAAACAAGATTATTGGTATTATTTATGGCGAAAAAGAATTTATGACTGATGATGGTGAAATTATCATTATTACCGAACCGAGATATTTTACTAGTGTCGACAGAATCAAAGAAGGGAAATTTAAAATTCCTGCAATAAAAAAACTGAACAGACCAACAACATCTTCATCAGCATCCGGCTTTGATGCTTTTACAACTGATGATAGCACTGAAAAACTACCATGGGAGTTATAATATGACACCATCAGAAATGGAATACATATTAAAAAATATAACACTGATATATGATACAAGAGAGCATCAGACAAGTGCTCTCTTTGAAAGATTAAAAGCAACAGGGTTTGCATATAGGCGAGAATGTTTGAAATTTGGCGATTATACCGCCGAATATGAAAAGGATGGCGAAGTATATAACTTACAGAATGAAATTGTTATAGAACGCAAAATGAGCCTTGATGAGATATGTGGGAATTTCACGAAAGGCAGAACAAGATTTGAAAGAGAATTTGAAAAGGCAATTAAAGCAGGTGCAAAGGTCCATTTGATTGTTGAAAATGGAAGTTATGAGAAGATAATCGAGGGAGATTACAGAAGTAAACTGAACAGTAATAGTCTTTATTCCTCATTACTTGCCTTTTGCGACAGATACAATATAACTGTTCATTTCTGCAAGCCTGAAACCACTCCGACACTTATGGCTAAAATCTTTTATCATCATATCAGAAATAAATTGACAAAGGAAATTGAATTGATGAGGTAATTAAATGGATAAAAAAAGTTTTGTATTGTATTCGGAATATAAACAATATTTGGAAGAGCTAACCGACAGTAATTGCGGAAAGCTCATCAAAGCAGTTTTTGAATATGTTGACACAAAGACAATGCCTGATTTTAAAGGAACACTAAAAGTCGTCTTTATGATGATATGCTCACAACTTAACAGAGATGCTGAAAAATATAGCACAGTTATTCAAAAAAGAAGAGAAGCTGGAAAACTTGGAGGCAGACCGAAAAAAACAGAGGAAGAAAAGCAAAAAAAGCAAAAGGTTTTTTCGGAAAAGCAAACGAAAGCAAAAAAAGCTGATAATGTAGATGTATATGTAGATGTATATGATAATGATGATGT
>JAZNGS010000164.1:0-3132 GCA_045576555.1 Clostridia bacterium
GTGACTTTTGCAACAGGAGTATATTCGACTGCACCTGCCGAGGTTTTTGCAACTATCATATTAAGTCCAACACTGTTTCCTTTTGGAATAATAATTCCGTCAACACCTGCACAGTTGCCTGTTCTTATAATTGTGCCAAGGTTATGCGCGTCTGGTATCTTATCACAACTAACTATAAAAGGAGCATGATTTTTTTCTTTTGCTCTAGCTAATATATCCTTAACTGTTGCATACTGATGAGTTGCCGCAAATGCAACAACACCCTGATGATTTTCACCCTCGCATAGAGCATCAAGCTTTTGCTTATCAACCTCGGATATAACAATACCCTTTTCCTTTGCTTTTTTTATGATTACATTTAAGGACCCTTCAACTCCGCCCTTTTTAATCATAATCTTATCAATCTCTCTGCCGTTTTTGATAGCCTCCAAGACAGGATTTCTACCGAAAATTTTATCTTCCATAGTAGGCATAACCTCAATTAAAGCATAAATTTGTCGTGAATAGCCTCAACTGCTCTTTCAGCATCCTTTTGGTCAACAAGAACAGAAATCTTGATTTCAGATGTTGCTATCATACTGATATTGATGTTTGCATTGTAAAGAGCTTCAAACATAGTTGTAGCAACACCGGCATTATTAACCATACCTGCACCAACAATTGAAACCTTTGACACATCTGAACGAACCTTAATATCTTCAATGTTCAATTCATCTTTGTTTTCCTCAATTACCTTAACTGCTGCATCCAAATCACCTTCTGTAACAGTAAAGCTAATATCTTTTTTAACACCATTACCAATTGATTGAATTATTAAGTCAACTGAAATTCCGTGTTTTGACAATAGAGCAAACACTTGATATGCTTTTCCCGGAGTATCCTCCACACCGCAAAGTGCAATTCTTGCACAATCATTATCTCTTGTAACACCTCTAACGAGCATCTTTTCCACTTTGTCTACCTCCTTGACATATGTTCCGTCATTATTATTTAAACTTGATTTTACAGCTAATTTCACATGATATTTCTTTGCCAATTCAACCGAACGGTTGTGAAGCACATTTGCACCCAATGATGCAAGCTCAAGCATTTCGTCATAAGAAATATCTTCAAGCTTATATGCATTCTTGCATATTCTTGGGTCGGCTGTGTAAACACCATCAACATCAGTATAGATTTCACAAACATCAGCCTGAAGTGCTGCTGCCAATGCAACTGCCGAAGTATCGGAACCGCCTCTTCCCAAGGTTGTTATGTCGTCATACTTGTTAATACCCTGAAATCCTGCAACAATGATGATTTTCTTCTTATCTAATTCATTTTGCAATCTTTCTTTATCAATTCTATGAATTCTTGCCAATGAATATTTAGAATCTGTCTTAAATCCTGCCTGCCAACCTGTTAGTGAAACAACAGGTCTGCCAATTTTTTCAATTGCCATAGCGAGCAAGGAAATTGAAATCTGCTCACCTGATGACAATAACATATCCATTTCTCTCTTTGACGGTTTTTCATTGATTTCCTTTGCTTTTGCAATCAAATCGTCTGTTGTATCACCTTGAGCAGAAACAACAACTACAACATCGTTTCCCTTATCATAAGTGTCAACAATTCGTCTTGCTACATTCATAACTCTTTCGGCATCTCTTACTGACGAACCGCCATATTTTTGCACTACTAAACCCATAATATTAATTCCTCCTTTTTTACAGGTACAATTGCTTTAATTTTTATGCTTCCAACATTCTTATATATGAAATCACATCTGATATTTTTGAAAGCTTTTGCTCTAACTCATTTTGGGAAAGCATTTTAACTAAAAACGCATTTTCATTTGTATTTGACTCAACAAATTCTACATCAGCAAATACTTTATTTATATTTTCCTTATTGTCAGCACATCTTACAAAGAATGACATTTTCTTTTCATCAGGATTTGACATAATATTTTCGTTATTTGTATCCCATAGTATATTATGCTTTTTAGAATCGGAATGTCTCACGCAGTCAATCATATCAGCAACCACAGCACTTGCAGTCGGAAGCTTTCCTGCACCCCTGCCATAAAACATTGCATCACCAAGACTGTCGCCCCTGACCATAACTGCGTTGAAAACATCATTAACTCCGCTTAATATTATGTCATTGGATACGAGCATCGGAGATACTCTGGCATATATTTTATTATCAATCTTTTCTGCATGACCGATTAATTTTATCACACAATCTAATTTTTCTGCATATTTAACATCTTCGGATGTTATTTTTGTTATTCCCTCTGTTGGAATTTCATTATAGTCAACAAATTTACCCCATGCCATTGATGAAAGGATTGCAAGCTTTCTGCAAGCATCATGACCTTCAACATCTGCAGCAGGATTTCTTTCAGCATAACCCTTGGCTTGTGCATCTTTTAGAGCATCTTCAAAGTCTTTGCCTTTTTTAAACATTTCGTTTAGTATATAATTTGTTGTTCCATTTAATATTCCGGCAATTCTTTCTATATCATTTGCTTTTGTGCATATACCCATAGGTCTTATAACAGGTATTCCACCGCCAACACTTGCTTCAAACATATATGAAGCATTATTTTTCTTTGCTAACTCCAGAAGTTCAGCACCATAAGTTGCCACAAGCTCTTTATTTGATGTAACAACACTAACTCCTGACTCCAATAATCTTTTTGTGAATTCGTACGCAGGATGAAGACCACCCATAACTTCTGCCACAACGGAAATCTCTTTATCGTTTGCGATGACCTCAAAATCTTTAGTTAAATATTTTTGTATTTCTTCATCATCAAAATCTCTGATATCAAGAATATACTTAACTTCAATAGGAGACATTGCCTCTTCTTCAAAGTTAGTGTCACAGAATATATCGTATACACCGCTACCTACGGTGCCGAAACCTAAAATGGCTATTTTTACCATAATCTTTCCTCCAACAATAAATTGGCTATTATTTTATCATATTTTGCCGTAAAAGTCAATGTTTAGTAAGGGTTTTTCAGGGATTATTCTTCAAAAAGTGCCTTTGCAAAATCTTCTGCTGAAAATTCCTGTAAATCATCTATTCCCTCGCCTACGCCTACAAACTTGACAGGTATGTTCTGTTCCTTTGCAATTGAAA
>JAZNGS010000165.1:0-7633 GCA_045576555.1 Clostridia bacterium
GAAAGGATAATAATTATAAAAAATATTTAAACTCATAAAAAATTTGTTTTTAATTATACCAATATAGGTGTATAAATAGAAAGGAGAAAAAAATGGAAAAGAAGTTGGAGTTTAGAAGATTGGGAACAATGATAGATTGCTCCAGAAACGCAGTGATGAAATTAGAAACAATTAAAAGGTGGGTGGATTTAACATCTGATTTGGGATTTAATACACTTTTGTTATACACAGAAGATACATATGAGGTTAATGACAATCCTTACTTTGGATCTGGAAGAGGCAGATTTTCAAAAGATGAATTGAAAGAAATTGATAAATATGCCTTGAGTAAGGGAATGGAGGTTATCCCATGTATACAAACACTTGCACATCTAAATGGTCTTGTTCATGTGAATGTATACAGATCTATGTTTGACTGCAATGATATATTGCTTATTGGCGATGAGAGAGTATACAACTTGATTGATAAGATGTTTGAGACATTATCTGAATGCATGACAACAAGACATATAAATATTGGTATGGATGAAGCTTTTATGGTTGGCCGTGGAAAATATTATGATCTTCACGGAAACTGCGATAAGACCGAAATTTTACTTAGTCATTTAAATCGTGTATCGGAGATTGCCGCAAAGCATGGATTTACTATTTCTATGTGGTCAGATATGTTTTTCAGAATTGCGTCAAATGGTGATTATTACAACTCTGAATTTGAAATATCGGATGATTTTAAAAAACTTATTCCTGAAAATGTTGAGCTTGTTTATTGGGATTATTATTCAAAAGATGAGGCTCGTTATGATAAAATGTTTAGTGCACATAAAAAGATGCAAGATAACATATGGTTTGCAGGTGGATTCTGGACTTGGAGTGGATTTGCTCCATCAAATAAGCTTACCATTGAAACAACAAAGGCTGCGCTTTATGGATGCAAAAAATATGATATAAAAGACATATTCTTCACTATGTGGGGAGATGATACCTCGGAATGTTCAAAATTTGCCGCACTTCCATCTATGTTCTATGCATCTGAACTTGTAAAAGGAAATGATGATGAAAATCTTATTAAAGAAAGATTTTTAGAAAAATATGGTATACCATTTGATGATTTTATTCTTTTTGATTTAACAAATGAGGGAAAAAATATTAATCCATCAAAATATATCTTTTTCAATGACTTGTTCAACGGTCGTATGGATTCATTTATAAGGGATGAAGCGCCTGCTGAATTTAACGATTGGGCAGAAAAACTTGCAAAATATAAGGATGATAAAGATTGGGGCTATTTATTTAACACATTTTCTAAACTTGCCTCTGTTTGCGCAGCTAAGGCTGAAATGGGAAAGAGAATAAGAGCAGCTTATCAGAAGAAAGATATGAATGAATTAAAGTTAATAATTTCTGATTGCAAAAAACTTTCAATCCTTGTAAGAGAATTTTATACAGCTTTTTGTGACCAATGGATGAAAGAAAACAAAGGACAAGGATTTGATGTGCAGGATATACGAGTTGGCGGAACACTAATGAGAATTGAACACTGCACAAGAAGACTTGAGGATTATGTGAACGGAAAAATACCAATGATTGAGGAATTAGAAGAAATTGCTTTAGATTTTTACGGAAAAGGTACAGGTACTGATGGTGTCCCAAGAGATGTTTCAATGCATTCATTTAAACAAATTTTCACTCCAAATATCTTATCTTGGTAAGTCATTCAGAATAGATTTAATTTATATAAATGAAAGGAATGATTTTTATGAAAAAATTATTAGGATTGTTAGTTGCTTTCTCTATTGCAGTTAGCTCATTTACTGCAGTTGCTGCCGGAAGTGATGTGACATTTACTGATATTTCCGACAAGAAATATGCATGGGCAAAGCCATATATTGAAGAGATGGCAAAAGGCGGTTATATAGCTGGTTATGAGGATAACACTTATAGACCAGACAATATGGTTACAAAATTGGAAACTATTGTCCTATTCTCAAGAGCTATGGGTTCAAAAAAAGCAGATAATGCTGAAATTATTGAAATAGCATTAGAGAAATATAACGATGTTATAAAGGGTGCAAAGCTTAACTTTGGTGAAGAAGAAGTTGCATATATGCTTTATAGAGGTGCTTTGACCAAAGATGATGTTAAAAAATATCTTGCAGATGGAAATGCATCTTTAGCAATGTCAAGACAAGAAGCTGCAGCTATAATAACAAAAGCTATGTGTTCTGATGAGGCAGCAAATTCAGAAGTATTGATGGACATGGAGTATACTGATGCTAAACAAATCAGTCCGGATTATGATCAATATGTTTTCTTTGTTAGTGAAAATGATATTATGAATGGAATGGACGATGGCTCGTTCTCACCTGAAGGAAATGTTTTAAGAAGTCAGATTGCTGCTATGCTTTATCGCACAGTTGATAATATGCAATTGTATATTGAAACAGTGTTAATTCCTGAAATTGATACAGATGTTAATAATATCACACTTCTTGATGATGAGAATAAGGAAGTTAAAATTGGTTATAAAAACACAACAAAATTCTATTCTAACGGAGAACTAATAGAAGATACAGATTTCGTTAATAGCTCAAGAGCAATGCTCACATACATTTTCAATTCACTTGTTTTTGTTGATATGTATGATAAAATAATAGATGAAACTGTTAAAGGTATTTATCAGGGAGCATCAACACAGGATAGTATAACAACCGTGACAATCAAGCCAAGTAACAGCAATGAAACAGTTAGTTACGAAACTGCAGGAGGAGTTCAGGTTTTCAATGTTGACGGAGCAACAACTGAATTTAAGAATATTGCTGCAGGAAGTTATGTTGAGTTAGAGTTGACTAACGACAAGATTGTAAAAATCTCTCAATTGAAGACTAACAGCTACATTGATGGAGCTACTGTTAAAAGTATAAGCATTGATGATGAATTGTATTTAACAATATCTCATGATGATGAAGAATATGATGGTATGATATTCAGACTAAATGATTCTGTCATTGTACATAAGAATGATGATATTGAAGATTTGTCAAAGGTATATAAAGGCGACAGAATTGAAATCATAATGGAATATGGCGAAGTTACAAAGATAAGAGCATATTCAAATATCAAAACATACCAGGGTACAATTTCCGAAATATCTATTTCATCTGACCCGATAATCAAGGTTAAATCCGGTAGTGAAATAATAGAATTCGGAGTTATAAATGATGTAAAAGTTAAGGTTAATGGTGAAGCTGCAACAATCTATGATTTAAGAGTCGGTGATTCAATAAAGGTTTCTGCAGAAAGCAACACAATTCTTATAATCGAAACAACATCTTCATCTGCTACAGGCAGCAAGATAAATGGTATAGTTGAAACAATTAACTCTTCAAAGGGATTTATTAAGGTTAATGGCGAAACAATATTCTGTAAAGATTCAACCACAACATTTATAACAGCCGGCGGAGAAACAAAAGTAATGAAAAATTTAACTGTTGGTGATAATGTATCTGTTAGAGGTGTAATGCAGAACGGTGCATATATGGCAACTTTAATTATAATTGAATAATAATTTGTTATGAGAAGGGTTGTATGCGTTATGCATACAACTCCTTTGATTTTGATTGGAGTTTGGTTAATGAAAAAGAAGAGAAAATTAAATGGACAGATAATTACATTCTTATTATTGGTTTTATTATTGATTATTTATAAATCAATTGACAATCTGTCTGCAGTCGGAGAATTTTTTTCATTGATTTTTAATGCTGTAAAACCATTTGTTATCGCATTTTTAATTGCATATATTCTTAATATGCCCAGAAAGAATATTGAGGGACTTTTAATAAAAACAAAGGTCAAATTTTTGAATAAACACAGCAAGAAAACCAGTATATTATTGGTTTATCTTTTTGCAATTATAATTATAAGTGTAACTGTCAGAACTATCGTTCCGGCTATATATGAAAACTGTCTTGACTTATATAAAAATGCACCTGTTTATATGGAAAAAATAATGAACTATGTAAATAGTTGGTTAGATAGATTTAATCTTAATATTATTTCGCTAGAGAATGTGACATCTGCGATATTAAAATATATAAAAAATATTGATGTAACAGAATTTTCAAAATATGCTCAAGGTGTTATAAATCTTACAGCAGGATTGATGAATACATTTATTTCTATAATAGCTTCAATCTATATGCTAATTGATTATGAAAGAATTATAAAGGTTATAAAACATATTCTTGCAGTTTTTACTTCTTCAGAAAAAGCAGAAAAAACCTGCAAATTTTTTAAGAGAGTTAATAATATTTTTTCAAAATATATTTATTGCAAAATAATTGAAGCTTTAATTGTTGGTTTGATATCAATAGTTGTATTGTTCTTGCTTGATGTTAAGTATGCATTAATGCTTGGTGTCTTCATTGCATTCTTTAACTTAATTCCATATTTCGGCTCAATTATTTCGTCTATTTTTGTTGTTTTGATAACCCTTGTTACAGGAGGAATTTTTCAAGCTATATGGACAGCAATTACGCTATTGATTTTGGAACAAATCGACGGAAATATTATCGGCCCTAAAATTATGAATAATATTTTAAATATAAGACCGTTATGGGTTATTGTCGCTGTAACTGTTTTTGGAAAGCTTTTTGGTATTGTAGGAATGCTTATATCAGTACCTGTTTTAGTTGTAATAAAAATGATGGCAAAGGAATATATCGGAATGAAGGAGCAATCAAAGCTAAATGAGCAAACCGAGCAAAGAGGTGAATGAAAATTGGAAATAGCTGTAATTGGCGGAGGAGCATCAGGCATTGTGGGTGCAATTTTTGCTGCAAGAAATGGTGCAAATGTAACTATCTACGAACGATGCGATAGAATTGGCAGAAAAATTCTGGCAACAGGGAATGGTAGATGCAATTATACTAATGTGTATGCTAGTCTTGAAAATTATCACGGAAAAAATCCTGAATTTATAAATAACACAATAAATAAATTCTGGGTTGGAGAAACAAATTCTTTTTTTGCTGAATTGGGAATGCTCACCAAGGTTGAAGAAAATGGAAAAGCATATCCATATAGCCTGCAAGCATCTGCTGTTTTAGATGTGCTCCGATATGAGCTTGAAAGATTAAAGGTCAACATTATTACTGAATTTGAGGTTAAAAAAATAACTAAAACAAATAATGCATTTAAAATTAAATCATATAATGGCAATATTGCTTACGCTGATAAAGTGATTTTATCAACAGGAGGAAAAGCAAGTCCTGCTCTTGGCTCAAATGGCAGCGGTTATGCTATTGCACAAAGTTTTGGTCATAAAATTTCAAAGCTATATCCGTCTTTGGTTCAGCTTAAAACCGAAACAAATCTTATAAAATCATTAAAAGGTACCAAGCTTGATGCAAATGTTTTGTTAGAGTCAGGAAACAAAAAGTGTTCATATTTTGGTGAGATTTTATTTACTGATTATGGATTATCAGGTCCTGCGATATTTAATGTTTCAAGATTATGTGTACAGGATTGTGATGCTACAATAACGCTTGATATTTTGCCTGAAATCAATGAAGAAGAACTTTATAATATTTTAAAAGCCAGAAGAACTCAATACAGAAATTTAGAAACCTTTTTTGTTGGAATGGTGAATAAAAAGGTTGGAATGGTTATGATGAAATATGCAGAGGTATTACCTTTTGCAAGAAATTCTGATACAATTACAGATGCAGAGATTAAAAGACTTTGCGATGCTTTAAAGAACTTCAAATTAAAGGTCACAGGAACAATGTCGTGGAACAATGCACAGGTTACTGCAGGAGGAATATTGACCGATGACATTAATCCTGAAACAATGGAGTCAAACCTGTGTGACGGATTATATCTAACAGGGGAAATTTTAGATATTGACGGAGATTGTGGAGGATATAATTTGCAATGGGCATGGTCAAGCGGATATATTGCAGGAATAAATGCTTCCAAGGAGAGAGAAAATGCTTAAAATAAGCAATATAAGGGTAGAAATAGGAAACGAGCTTACAAAAGAAACAATTGTTAAAAACACACCAATTAAGGCCGACGAAATAGTTTCATTTAAGATAGCCAAAAAATCAATTGACGCAAGAAAAAAGAATGATATTCATTATAATTATGCAGTTATTGCTGATGTTATAAATGAGAAGAGATTTTTAAAATCAAAAAATATATCAGAATACAAAAAATTTGATTTTAAAATTCCAAAAGTTGAAAGTGAAAAAAGACCCGTTGTTGTCGGTTGTGGACCTGCAGGACTTTTTGCGTCGCTTTATCTTTCATATGCGGGCCTAAAACCACTTTTAATAGAACGCGGAAGTGATATTGATAAAAGAATTGATGAAGTTAATAATTTTTGGAATAATGGTATTTTTAGCCCTAAAACAAATATTCAGTTTGGAGAGGGAGGGGCAGGTGCATTTTCAGACGGAAAATTGACTACAGGTGTTAATGATGAGAGAATGGAGTTTATCAAAGAACAGCTTGTTAAATTTGGCGCTCCTGAAGATATTATGTATCTTTCAAAACCTCATATTGGAACTGATAAACTTTGTGTTGCTGTTAGGAACATTAGAAATGAAATAATAAGATTAGGTGGAACGGTTAAATTTGAAACAAAACTGATTAATATTATCACAGAAAATAACTCTGTTAGCAAGATTTTAGTTGAAGAAAACGGAATAATACAGAGCATTGAATGTGATACTCTTATTTTAGCAATTGGCCATAGTGCAAGAGATACCTTTGAAATGCTAAAAAATAAGGGAATCAAAATGGAGAGAAAAACCTTTTCAATCGGAGGAAGAATTGAGCATTTACAAAAAGATATAAGTTATTCTCAATATGGTGACATTTACGATAAACTTCCGCCTGCTGATTACAAGTTATCAGTTAGAACTAAAGATGGCCGAGGGGTTTATACATTTTGTATGTGCCCCGGTGGGGTTGTTGTTGCATCTTCATCCGAAGAGGGAACAGTTGTTACAAATGGAATGAGCTATTATTCCCGTGATGGAGAAAATGCAAATAGTGCATTATTAGTAACAGTAAATCCATCTGATGTTGATGGTGATGATGTTTTGGGTGGAGTATATTTGCAAAAATCAATTGAAGAAAAAGCGTTTTTAGCAGGAGGCAAAAATTATTATGCGCCTGTTTCAAAAGTCGGAGATTTTTTAAATGATAAAATATCCACTGAATTTGGGAAAGTTAAACCGACATATCTCCCTGGAACGAAGTTTGCTGATATTAAAGATGTTTTTCCTCAATTTATAGCTGATGCAATGAAAGAAGCAATTATTTTGCTTGACAAAAAATTAAAAGGCTTTGGAGATTCTGATGCAATAATAACAGTTCCTGAAACAAGAAGTTCATCACCTGTACGAATTTTAAGGGATAGCATAACCCTTGAGTCCGAAATTGCAGGATTATATCCGTGTGGTGAGGGTGCAGGATATGCTGGCGGAATTATGTCTGCTGCATTAGATGGTATTAAGTGTGCACAAAAAATTGTTTCTTTAATGAAAAATGAAAAGTAACGAAAAATATTGACAAACACCTTTTTCTGTTGTATAATACCTTTGTTGTGCTGATGTAGCTCAGTCGG
>JAZNGS010000166.1:0-2652 GCA_045576555.1 Clostridia bacterium
CTTGCAATATCGAGTTGAGCAGAAACAATTGTTTCTCCTGAAAGTGTGAAACCCTCAAAGCCTTCCGGATAATACTTATCACAAAGCTCCTCAACAGCTTTCACGCATTCGTCAGTGACAGACACCTCACCGCCTGCAAGCTCACCCATAATTGAAATAAGCTTTTTCTGGACTTTTTTTATGTCCGAACACAGTTCCTTGTCCGCAGATTGTGCTCTTGCCAAGCCCAAAACTGCTGAATACTCATCAATGGTTCCGATTAGTTCAATCAGCGCATCGGATTTTGGAATGTGATTGTTCTTTGCGGTCTGAGTATATCCTTTGTCACCATACCCTGTGTATAATGCGGAATTACCCATTTATATCAATTCCTTATAATTATTTATTATATTTTTCCATTACTCTCTTTGTTACTTCTGCAACGATACCATTAATGTCTGCTTTTGATTCGCAGCCACCAAATTTTTCTTGAGCTTCTGTTGGTGTCATATCTGCAGCACCCTCATTGTAGCAGCTTGGGCAAAGTTTTTCCATTGGATGATGGCCAGGAACATTAAAGTTCTTTCTAAGGTCAATCAATTTCTTAACTTCACCGCAAGGAATTTCCTTTTCACCGCCCAATAGTCTTGCATACATAAGAAGCTTTGCGTAAAATTCTGTTGATTCCATTCTGAAGAATGCAGTATTTAGGTCGCAACCAAATGTCAATGCACCGTGGTTAGCCAACAAAATCGCATCATAATCCTGAATGTATGGCATTAATGAATCAGGAATTTCCATAGTTGATGGAGTACCATATTCTGCCAAAGGAACTCCGCCAAGGAAGATAACTGCTTCAGGCATAATCAACTTGTCAAGCGGAATACCTGCAATTGCAAATGCTGTTGCAATAGGAGGGTGTGCGTGAACAACTGCGTTCACATCAGGTCTCTCCTGATATACTCTCAAGTGCATTTTAAATTCTGATGAAGGCTTCCATTTGTTTGGCTCTTTCAAGTTCATATTCTTGTCTACCTTACAAATCATATCAGGTGTCATAAATCCCTTACTTACACCTGTTGGTGTTACAAAGAATGTGTCATCATCAATTTTAACAGAGAAGTTTCCGTCATTTGCAGCAACGAAACCATCGTTATAAATTCTTCTTCCGATTTCACACAATTCTTTTTTAATTTCATAATCTGATTTATACATTGTGTTTTCCTCCTATTTTTTGGTTTTTCTTTGTTTTGTTTGGTTTTAATTTGATTATACATCATTTTTTTGGTTTTGTAAATAGTTTTTGTATAAAAAAATCAAACAAATAAAACTCCAAAAACATTATATCACAAAATATAGTGTTTGTACATAGATTTTTAATAAAAATACACATTATAATGTAGAATTTTTTTAATTTGTTTTTTTATAAATTGCTATTTTTATCTATATATCTTATGTTTTTAAAAAAATCTATTGACAAGACTTTCTGTTTATTGTATAATATTAAGGCTTATTGGCTGTGCCAAAAGAGCAAAGAAATTATAAATGTCCGTTCATCGGACAATCCTTGCCCGAAGCATAGGGTTTCGGGACTAAAGTCCATAAGGAGGTGTAGAAAATGGCTGAAAAAATCCTTAACAGCTATGAAACAATTTTTATCATCGATGCAGGTATCGAAGAAGAGGAAAGAACTGCATTGCAAGAAAAATTTACTTCATTGATTGCTGCTAATGGTACTGTTGAAGCTGTTGATGAGTGGGGAAAGAGAAGACTCGCTTATGAAATCAATGACAAAACAGAGGGATACTATGTTTTGGTAGATTTCAAGGCAGGCTCAGAGTTTCCAAAAGAACTTGACAGACAGTACAGAATTACAGACGGCATTTTGAGAACTATTATCATCAGAAAAGAAGACAAATAATTGTTTCTTGAAAGAAAGTGGTGTAAATTATGAACAAAGCAATACTAATGGGAAGACTTACAAGAGACCCTGAGATGAGAACAACTCCTCAAGGCACATCTGTATGCAGCTTCTCGATTGCGGTAAACAGAAGATTTGCAAAAGAAGGTCAGCAACAAGCAGATTTCATTAACTGCGTTGCTTGGCGCCAACAGGCAGAATTCATTTGCAAATATTTCACAAAGGGCTCTATGATTGCTGTTGTCGGAAGTATCCAAACTCGTACTTGGGATTCTCAAGACGGAAAGAAACAATACGCAACAGAAGTCGTTGTTGATGAAGCTCACTTCACCGGCTCAAAAGCTGAAACTGGTACAAGCGGCGCTCCTTCAAACACAGACTTTAGCCAACCTGTAGATAATTCATCACCTTTTGATGAATTTGATACATCAGGCTTCTCAGCTATGGGCGGCTCTGAAGATGATTTACCGTTTTAATTAACAAAAAATGATAGAAATTGTAAAGGAGGATATTCTGATGTCTGAAAAGAATGAAAGACCTATGAAGGTTAGACGCGCAAAGAAAAAGGTTTGCGTATTCTGTGCAGATAAAGTTGAATCTATCGACTATAAAGATACTGCTAAATTAAGAAGATATGTCACAGAACGCGGTAAGATTGTTCCAAGAAGAATCAGCGGTAACTGTGCTAAGCACCAAAGAGAGCTTACAGAAGCTATCAAGAGAGCAAGACAAATTGCGCTTTTGCCTTTCGT
>JAZNGS010000167.1:0-8914 GCA_045576555.1 Clostridia bacterium
TAAGAGAAGAAATCAGTTCTTCTTTATTTTTTGCCTTTCTCACTCCGACTGATGAGCCTGTTGATGTCGGCTTAACAAAGCACGGATATCCTAATTTATCTTCTATCTCTTTCACAATACTATCTAAATTGTCCATATCAGATTTTTTGACAACAATCCAATCCGCCTGGGGAATTCCTGCGTTTTGAAAAACAAGCTTTGAAAAAGACTTATCCATTCCATTTGCTGATGATAATACTCCCATTCCGACATATTTAATTCCTGCCATTTCAAAGAGCCCCTGTATAGTTCCGTCTTCGCCATACTCCCCATGCAAAACAGGGAAAGCTATATCAATCTTTATTTTTTTATATTTATCTTCATCAAAAACTATTATCGACTTATCCTTTGAATTAGGAGAAATTATTGCCTTTTTAAGATGCTTTTTGTCCTTTATCCATTCACCTGTTTCAATTTTATCGTATTTACCGCTATATAAAAACCATTCGCCTTTTTTTGTTATGCCAATAGTGGATATTTTATATTTGTCTGTGTTAAGATTTTTTAAAACTGAAGTGGCAGATATGCATGAAATACTATGTTCAGGTGACTGCCCACCAAAAATTACACATAATCTTATTTTAGACATACGCTCAAATCCTTTCAAATTCAGCATTTATTTTTCTTTCTCAAAACCTCTAAAACATCTTTAAAGTATTGGGGGATTTCTGATGTGAACTGCATTGGCTCTGCAGTTTTTGGGTGGTCAAATCCCAAGGTTTTTGCGTGTAGGAGCTGACCATCTAAATTAAACTTTTCCTTTTTTATTCCATAGACTTTATCACCGACAATACTGTGACCGATATGAGCCATATGGACTCTTATCTGATGAGTTCTTCCTGTCTCCAGGACACATTCTAAAAGTGTGTACTCACCAAATTCTTCCACTACCTTATAGTGCGTCACCGCTTCCCTTCCGCCTGCAACAATTGCCATTTTCTTTCTGTCCTTTGGATTTCTTGCAACAGGAGCATTGACGGTTCCATTTTCTTTCACTCTGCCATTTACCAACGCCCAATATGACCTCAATGCTTTTTTGCTCTTTATCTGTGCCGACAGTTCAATATGTGATTGGTTATCCTTTGCAACTACTAATAATCCACTCGTTTCTTTATCAATTCTATGCACAATACCAGGTCTTAAAACTCCGTTTATTGCCGATAAACTATCCTTACAATGAAATAACAATGCATTCACAAGTGTATTTGAATAATTACCAGGTGCCGGATGAACAACCATTCCCTGTGGTTTATTTATAACCAATAAATTATCGTCTTCGTAAACAATATCAAGAGAAATATCTTCAGGCTCTGCCTCCTGAAGTTGCGGCTCTGGCAATTCTATTTCTATAGTTTCTCCGCCTTTTATTTTGTAATTTTTTGAAAGCTCTTTTCCATTACAGGTTATTCCCCCATCATTTGCAAGTGTTGCAGCATAAGAACGGGAAATATCCTCTGTATTTTCACTGATAAATTTGTCGAGTCGTTCACCAATATTCTTCTCTTCTGGAACTAAAACTATTTTTTCCATCTTGGATTTACTTCTCCTGCACCTTATCATTCTTTTCTTTATCAAAGAATAACACATAAATTATAATCATAGCTGCTCCAAGGGTTATTGCAATATCTGCAACATTAAAAACAGGAAATTTTATAAATGTTGTTTCAATAAAATCAACAACATATCCTCTTGCAATTCTGTCAATCACATTTCCTGCTGCCCCTGATAGCATAAACGCCAATGATATGTTCAAAAGCTTATTTTTAGGCTTATGTTTTATCATAAAATATATAACTCCGATGCAAAACACAACCGAAATAATACTCAAAATTATAATTCCATATTTTTTATCAGCCAGAAAACTAAAAGCCGCCCCTGTGTTTTTCACATATACAAAATCTATCACTTTTGGAATGACACAGATTGAGTCTGTCATTCCAATGTTATTCATTACCCAATATTTCGATAACTGGTCAACCGCTATAATTAATACAACAATGAGCGACCACAAAAGCATTTTTCATTTTCCTTCCATAATCTATTTTCTAATAATTTTTTCACACAAATATACAGGCGGCGAAGCCTGTCATATCAAAAGACAAAGCCGCCGCCAATTGCAATCTTAATCAGCCGCCAATCTGACAGCCTTCTCCAAAAATTTTATAAGCCGCATCATAAAGTTCCTGCATATGCTCGTTTGAAAGCGTGCTTATTCCCTTTAGAGCATAATCTCTTCCAAGACCTGTGTATTTATCCTCACCCATTCTGTGATAAGGAAGAAGATGTAAACTCTTAACACCAAGACTTTTTGCAAATTCAGCAATTTGGGAAATTTCCATTTTTGTATCGTTAAATGTAGGTATAACAGGCACTCTAATTGTCAGATTTGCTCCGCTTTTTGCAATCTTTCTTGCATTTTCCAAAACAAGCTTATTGGACTGATTACAAAATTCCTTATGCTTTGCATCGTTAATATGCTTAATATCCATAAGCACATAATCCAAATATTCTAAATATTTTTCAACCGTTTCATAAGGAGCAAAGCCTGTTGTTTCAATGGCTGTTGTTATTCCATATTCTTTGGCAGCTCTTAACAATGATACTGCAAAATCAGGTTGAAGAAGTGACTCCCCGCCTGACAAGGTAATTCCGCCGCCGGAGCGTTTGTAATATGGCATATCTTTTACAATTTCTTCCATCACTTCACTAACTGTAACATCCCTGCCAACAACCTTTTCTTTTCCGCCAAAGGTCATCCTCTGGATTTTATATTCCTGAGATTCAGGATTACAGCACCATTTGCATCTAAACGCACAGCCCTTTAAAAAGATAATAGTTCTTATTCCGGGACCATCGTGAATGGAGTATTTTTGTATATCAAATATACGCCCCTTTGTATTCATATATTCCTGCATAGTCGCGTTTTCCTCTCAATTATCTGTTAAATGCCTGTTCAGTTCTGTTAATAATATCGTCCTGCAAGGATTTTGACAATGTGGTAAACAAAGCACTGTATCCTGCAACTCTTACAACAAGGTTTTTGTAATTTTCAGGATGCTTTTGAGCATCTAACAATGTTTCTTTGCTCACTACATTAAACTGCATATGCATACCCTTTTGGTCGAAGAAAGCTCTTATATATGAAGCAAAGTTTGCTAAACCTGCCACCCCTGACAATGCAGACGGATGGAATTTCTGATTGTAAAGAGTTCCGTTTGATGCAATTCCGTGGTCAAGCTTTGAAACTGAATTTGCAGCAGCTGTAGGTCCGCAAACATCACTTCCCGAGCAAGGACCAACGCCATCGGCAACAGGAGTGTTTGCCAATCTACCATCAGGAGTTGCTCCTGTTTGTTGTCCCAAAGGAACATTTGCAGAAACAGGATAAAGACCTGCGTGGAATCTTCCGCCTCTTGGATTTTTATACTTTTCTACCTCTTTTGTATAAACATACGCAATATCTCTTGCAAATTCGTCTATTTCAGGCACATCATTTCCGTATTTAGGTAATGATTTGATTTTTTCAAGCAGTTCATCATATTTCTTTTTGTCTTCTTTTGAAGAAACTCCATCAACAAACATTGTGTAGATTTCTCCAATCTGCTTTTCGGTCACTGTTTTTCCGTTTGAAATAAGCTCTGCAACAACATTGCTTGTTGCTTTTTGTGCTTCATCTGAGGTCAATCCCTTACCATAGTTATCAGCGAGTGCTTTTTTGAATTCTCCGATTGTTAAATATTTTTCATCATAAACAAGAGTCTTAACTGCACTTAATGCATCAGTCATATTTGCAATACCAAAGCCTTGAGGACCTGTGAAATTGTAAACTGCTCCGCCCTCCTGAATTGTCTTTCCGCGTTTTATGGTATCAGCAATCATACTTGACTGGAATGGAAGCGGACATCTTTGTGCGTGTGCAAAGTCTATAGCATTATTTGAGTTAACCATCAACTCAATATTATATTTCATTTGCTTTTTATATGCATCATAAAATTCTTCAAAGGTCTTCATATCCTCAACATTTCCTGTCTTGATACTGATTTGTTCACCCTTATCAACACCGTTTGAGAATACCAATTCCAATGGTCTGCACATATTGAAGAATGCAGAATCGTGCCAACCGTCTGTTTTTCCGCCTACCTGTGGCTCAACACAACCGATAATGTTATAATTTCTTGCATCTTCTAATGTGATACCTCTGCTCATAAGCGCAGGAATAATAACTTCATCATTGTAATATGCAGGTAAACCAATACCTGTTCTTGTGAGCTCTGCACATCTTAACATAAACTTTTCAGGAGTTCCGTTCCAGATTCTCACAGAGAATGATGGTCCCGGAAGTTGTGTATGCATAGATGCCTGAATACACATATATGACAAATCATTTGTTGCATCTCTTCCATCAGCGGTTTGTCCGCCGGCACAGAGGTTCTGGAACATACTATATCCTGCAAAACCCTCTGCTGATGCAGCATCTCTTACTTTGCTCAAATCATTTAATTTTACCCAAACACAGTCAATCAATTCCTGTGCATACTCTCTTGTGATTGAGCCATTGTCAATATCCTTTTTATAGTATGGATACATATATTGGTCAAATCTTCCAGGAGAAATTGAGTGTCCGCTTGATTCAATCTGGATAAGCATTTGAATAAACCAGAATGACTGACAAGCCTGCATAAATGTTTTAGCAGGATTTTCGGGAACTAATGCACAGTTTTCGGCAATTTGCAAAAGTTCTTTCTTTCTTTTTTCGTCCCTACATTCTTCGGCCATATTATAAGCAAGCTCTGCGTAACGACGAGCATAATAAATTGCAGCATTACTTGTGATAATAACCGCTTTTAAGTATTCGCTCTTTGTTGGATAGTCGGCATCATAAATGTTAATTGAATTAAGCTCTTTTACTGCTTCTTCAATCAATCCCTTATATCCAATTCTTAAAATCTTACCATAATCCACAGTCAAATGACC
The DNA here is from genome assembly GCA_045576555.1 of Clostridia bacterium. Lineage (GTDB taxonomy): Bacteria > Bacillota > Clostridia > UBA1381 > UBA1381 > RGIG1988. The sequence goes on from JAZNGS010000167.1 coordinate 5,014, forward strand.
AATTCCGTTATAAAAATAGTTTCCCGGAGTAAAAATATTATGTTCGATAGCTGTTCTTGCTTCATCAGTCATATATGAGCTTGCAAGCTCTGATGAAGTCTTGCCTTTCCAATAAGGGAATATTTCTCTTAAAATAGCCTTGCTTTCCTCGGAAATATAGAATGGATCTGCAGCTCTTTTATCTATAGTGTCAAGCTCCGACAAAATCCACTCGTATGAATACTCAGGAAAAAGATGACAACTCCTTGGTCTTTTTGTTGCACTTCCGACAATTAACTCTTCATCTCTTATTGTTATCGGAAGGTTTTCTAAAATATGCGCAAAAGCAAGCGCACGTCTTCTAACCATCGGCTGACCTTCTGTTTCTTTATAACTCTCGGTCAAAAGCTCTGCTCTTTCAGTTTCAATCTGAGGCATTTGTGCATACAAATTGTCAATAAGCCTTTGAATTCTTGGGGACATTTTGATATCAGGGGTTTCAAATTCTGCCATTTTTTAAATCTCCTTTTCTTTATAAAATGTATAATTAATAGTATGTATTTTTATTGTCTTTTTCTTATGCTTTTTTAAGGCATAAACTCTCAAAAATATTATATCACATCAAATGATTTTTTTCAATAGTAAAATTACTTATTTTTTTAGTTATTTTTAACAAAAAAAGCTACACAAATGTGTAGCTTAAATTTTATTATTGTATTTTTCATTATTTCTATAAAAAATTACTTAAAGAATTTTCTATCAAGACTTCTATATTGAATTGCCTCAGCAAGATGCGATGCTTTTATATCCTCACTTTGTTCAAGGTCAGCAATTGTTCTTGCAACTTTTAGAATTCTTGAATGTGCTCTTGCACTCAAACCAAGGTTATCAAAGGCAGCCTTTAAAATTCTGTTTTCTTGATCTCCAAGTTTGCAAAATTCCTGCAACAACCCAGCATCAAGTTGTGAGTTTGAGTAAATGTTATGATTTTTATATCTTTCAATTTGAATTTTTCTAGCCTCATTCACTCTCTTTTTTATGTCCCTACTGCTTTCGCTCTTTCTGGTTGTGCTTAAATCATCATAGTTGACATTTTCAACCTCAACCTGAATATCTATTCTATCTAGCAAAGGACCTGAAATTTTGCTTCTGTATCTTGCAATCTGATTTTCTGTACAGGTGCAGTTCCTGTGTGCATCCCCTAAATATCCGCATTTGCAAGGATTCATTGAAGCAACAAGCATCAAGTTGCAAGGATATGATAATGTTGCATTAACTCTTGAAATTGTCACAACTCCGTCCTCTAAAGGTTGTCTCATAACCTCTAAAACATCGCGTCTGAATTCAGGTAATTCGTCTAAAAACAATACTCCGTTATGAGCAAGCGACAGCTCTCCCGGTCTTGGAACAGCGCCTCCACCTGAAAGTCCCTGTGGAGATATTGTGTGGTGAGGGTGCCTGAAAGGTCTTTTTGCAATCAATGGCATATTCTTTGGCAATTCCCCTGCTATTGAGTGAATTTTTGTGACCTCAAGCGCCTCTTCAAAACTCAAATCAGGAAGAATTGAGCCAATTCTCTGCGCAAGCATTGTTTTTCCTGTTCCGGGCGAACCGATAAGCAAAACATTGTGGTTTCCGGCTGCTGCTATCTCAATCGCACGCTTAACACTTTCCTGTCCCTTTACATCACAAAAATCCAAAATGCTGTTTTCTGTAGCAGACAGAATATCCGAAAGGTCAACAATGTGTTTTTCTATTTTATTATCCGTATTAAAATGCTCAACAACCTGTTTTAACGACTCGACAGGATAAATCGAACAATCCTCAATCACAGCCGCCTCCGACGCATTTTCATATGGCACAAAAATATTTGTTATACCGTTTTTATATAGAGAAATCACCATCGGCAAAACACCTGTAACAGGAGCAACACCGCCATCTAAAGCAAGCTCACCAATAAATGCATAATTTTCAATATCGTCACATTTTATCTGCCCTGTCGCACAAAGAATTGAAACCGCCATAGGCACATCATAAACAGAGCCTGCTTTCTTGCAATCAGCAGGTGCAAGATTAATTATAATTCTCTTTCCCGGAAAAGTTGTTCCTATATTTTTTATTGCAGAACGCACTCTTTCCTTTGCCTCTTTCACCGCCGCATCAGGCAGTCCGACAATTTCAAATGCAGGCAGTCCGTTTGATATATCTGTCTGCACATCTACGACATACCCGTCTATTCCATTTAAGCCTGCTGATTTTACTTTAGCGATACTCATTGGTCTTGCCTCTTTACTCTTTTTACTCATTTCCTTGTAACAAACCTCACAGGCTTCCATATCCATATTACAGCCAAGTCTGTAAACAGGGATACTCTCAATTATGTTTTCCAGATTTCCAAGCATCAGTTCTGTACTTTTTATGTCCCCAGGTCTTGATGTCTGCGAAATTAAAAAGGTCAGAGCATCCTTCTTGTCTGCTTTTTTAATTGCATTCTTTTCTGCTCTTTCCAAGATACATATACCCTTTAATTTTACCTTAATATTTTTATTATATCCCTCTTTGCCACACCAAGGTGTTCCATAAACAAATATCCCATCATTTGTTTTTCTTATAATAGGCTTGTCTCCATTAATAATAAAGGCTCTGTCACCAAATTTCTCAAGCCACAAATTCATATGTGTTGTCTTCCCCGTTCCGCTGTTTGCACTAAACAGATATGCCTCATTATCAACACTTATTGCTGCCGAATGAATTAAAATGGCATCATATTTTAATAACTCTTGGCAAATATTTCTGTAAACACAGGTACTTTCCAAGACTTCAGGTGAAAACCCAGGTGTTTTTTTGTTTTCTGCTTTGAGTTCTTCATTTGTTGCAAAAACAGTGAACAATGGCTTTTCATCGCCATCGTAAAGATAATTTTTACACAAATCATATGTATATTTATATCTGAGCTTGACTTCCATAACAAGCCCTGCAAGACTGATTATCATTACATATCCCCTCACTGTTATTTATTGCATAGTATATTATATAACACCGTATAAAAAAAATCAAGTGTATTTTAGAAAGGAGGAAACGGTATGTATAATCGCGAAAATGCGGTAAATTATGCACACAGATGGGCTTTTTCAAGAAATCCGAGGTATTATAATTTTGAAAACATCGGCGGCGACTGCACCAACTTTGCATCACAAGTTATTTTTGCAGGCTGCGGAGAAATGAATTATACTCCGACATTTGGCTGGTACTATAATAACATAAACGATCGCAGTCCTTCGTGGACAGGGGTAAATCAGCTTTATGATTTTTTAATAAATAATCGTGGTGCGGGACCAAGGGCAGTTTTATCTACATTAGCAGAGGTTGAACCGGGAGATATAATTCAGCTTGATTTTAACACCCAAACCACTGCTTATGACCACTCTCCTGTGGTTGTAGATAGTGGAAATGGCACTCCAGACACAATTTTAGTCGCCGCACACACAAACGACTCCGACTATCGTCCCCTGTCTACTTATAATTACGAAAACTATCGTGTTTTAAAAATTTTTTGTGATTGAATAAAAATCATATTCTCAAGACATAATAACTTCAGATAATTTAAAATTATCAAAATTTTAATATCGGAGGAATTAAAAATGGCTTGTGATAATGCAAACATGAGTATCAAATGTACAGTTCAACAATGTAAATTTCACTGCAACTCTAAAGACTACTGTTCTTTGGACTGCATCACAGTTGGAACTCACGAAACAAACCCTACAATGAAGGACTGCACAGACTGTAAATCCTTTGAATTGGCGTAAATATCAAAAGAAATGGCGTGGTAAAAACCACGCCATTTCTTTTGCAGAATTGTCAACATAAGTAAAATGTAAAATATTTTTAAATTTTTGAAGAAAAACTATTGTAAATGGTC
>JAZNGS010000168.1:0-2001 GCA_045576555.1 Clostridia bacterium
AAGGGAATAATACATCGGAAAATATGTTTTAAATATGTAAAGGTTTATGACATTACACAACTGGTTATTTACTTTTGAAAACGCTTCTAATCCTCAATAATAAAAAAGTTATAGTGCATTATATGCTTTTTCGGAAATCTAACAATTTGTAAAGCAAAAGAACTTTACTGTACAATTTGTGCAAAATGCACAATGATATTACAATACTGATGGGTTATACATTTTCTCTTGTAGACTTCACCCTGTACTTTGCATTTTACTTACCGTTTCGTTTTAGTTTCGTTTTTTTATCATTTTATTATATATTATAAAATAATACACTTTTTTTCGCGGAAAGTATTGACAAGCCGTTTTGTTTTGGTGTATTATTATCGTGACCATAAGGTTGGGGCAGTGGGGGTATTATGCCCTCAGGCAGAAAATGATGTTAATTTGTTTCTGTTTATTGAGGCACAATCTCGGTTGAACAAAACAAATGCTCGGCAATAAAAATCTTCGGTGTTTTTTGTGGACGAGGAAGGCTATTTGCGGGTGGTTGTTTTGTTCAATCGGGGCGGTCAGTACTTCAACTGTCTTTTAAAAGTGTGTGGGCGCTAAGTGCACAAAGCGATGCTGCAGGGTGCAGCAGCGGTGGAGTGCGCGGCGGTCGGTAACGGCACAACGCTCACCGCTATGCGCTCTGAGCAATTCGGCGCTGTGCACTTTAAAATCGGCCCACGGTCAATCGCTATCCTATATACGAAGCCTTTGGCTTTGTATTTTCGGAAATTTATGAAAGGGGGATTGTGCGACAAAAATGTTTTGCCACAATCGGTGCGTGTTTGTGGTATTCGTTTTAGTTAACGCACGCGTATTTTTGTATTGGCGTACTAAAAATATGGAGGTAAAACTTTATGAAACAATCAACAAAATTGTTGAGCTTGGTTCTTGCTCTCGTTATGGCGTTTAGCTGTATGTCTGTTATCGGTAACGCGGCTCTTGTTAAGAGTGAAGTTACTTGGGATAACATCGACGACGCTCAGCTTATATGTCAAAAAAATTTTCAGTTTTTTATACACAATTTCCTATTGAAATAAATGACTTATATATGTATAATGATTTTGTTAATATTTTTTGAACAAACGGGAGATTTTCGGATGAAACTTTTGGAAGAGAAAATTGCAAAGGACGGTACCGCTATCGGTACAGATATTTTAAAGGTTGATATGTTCCTCAACCATCAGATAGACCCTGCTCTCATTATGGAAATGGGTAAGGAATTTTATCGCCTTTTTAAAGACTGCGGAGCAACAAAGGTTGTTACAATCGAGTCCTCAGGTATTTCTATGGCTGTTGCAGCTGCTCTCCAATTCGGAATCCCTGCCCTTTTTGCTAAAAAAGGCGACCATAAAAATGTGGGCAATGATGTTTATTCTGCAAAATGCTATTCCTTTACTCACGCTAAAGAATATCAAATGAAAATCTCCAAAAAATACCTTAATGAAAACGATAAGGTGCTTATTATAGACGATTTCATGGCAGGCGGTAACGCTTGTAATGCTCTGATTGATATTATCGGACAAGCAGGTGCTGAGGTTGTTGGTATAGGCATCGCCATCGAAAAGGGCTTCCAGCCCGGCGGACAAGAGCTCCGCAAAAAAGGTTATAAAGTAAGGTCATTAGCAATCGTTGACAGTATGTGTGACGGCAAAATCACATTCAGACCCGATAACGACTGCTGACAATAAAAAATCCTATATGGAGGTAATGACAATGAAAAAATTCAGCAAAGTTCTCGCTCTCTGCCTTGCTCTTGTAATGGTAGTCGGCTGCTTAACAGGCTGCGGCGAGAAAACACCCGATGAGCCTGCTGCCGAAAACATTAAGGTTGCTCTCATTTGTTTGCACGGTGACTCTTCAACCTATGATAAGAACTTCATCGATGCTTTCAAGCTTGCTTGTGAAACCAAGGGCCTCACAGCTGACGATTACACAATCGTTACTGATATCCCCGAAGACACA
>JAZNGS010000169.1:0-1768 GCA_045576555.1 Clostridia bacterium
GGAAAATGCTGACAGAAATGCCAAGAACATTATTGCATCTTCAATACAGAAGGTTGCAGCAGACCATGTTGCAGAAACCACAGTTTCAGTGGTAGAATTCCGATCTCATGAATTGATGGGTAGAATTATTGGTAGAGAGGGAAGAAATATCAGAACTCTCGAAACAGCAACAGGGGTTGATTTGATAATTGACGATACTCCTGAAGCAGTTATTCTTTCAAGCTTTGACCCTATTCGCCGTGAGGTTGCAAGGGTTGCGTTGGAAAAGCTTATTGTTGACGGAAGAATACACCCTGCAAGAATCGAGGAAACTGTTGTCAAGGCTCAAAAAGAGGTTGACGCAGTTATTAAGCAAGCAGGTGAAGAGGCAACTTTTGAAACAGGTGTTCATGGATTGCATCCTGACCTTATCAAATTGCTTGGTAAGTTAAAATTCAGAACAAGCTATGGACAAAATGTTCTAAATCATTCAATCGAGGTTGCACACCTTGCGGGTGTTATGGCAGGAGAGCTTGGTGTTGATGTCACAATCGCAAAAAGAGCAGGTCTTTTACATGATATCGGTAAGGCAGTTGACCGTGAAATTGAGGGTTCGCATGTAACAATCGGTGTTGATATTGCTAAAAAGTATAAAGAAAACAAAGATGTTATTCATGCGATTAATGCGCACCACGGTGATGTGGATGCAGAAACAATTATTGCACAATTAGTTCAGGCTGCAGATGCTATTTCAGCAGCAAGACCTGGTGCAAGACGAGAAAATCTTGAAACCTATATTAAGAGACTCGAAAAACTTGAAGAAATTGCTGATAGTTTTGATGGAGTTGAAAAATCATTTGCTATTCAGGCAGGAAGAGAAGTTAGAATTATGGTCAAGCCTGAAGTTGTTAATGACCAGGGTATGATCTTGATAGCAAAAGATATTGTTAAGAAAATCGAATCAGAACTTGAATATCCGGGACAAATTAAAATCAGTCTTATCAGAGAAACAAGAACAGTTGATTTTGCGAAATAAAAGTTCCAGGGAAGATGCAGAGTGCATCTTCCTTTTTAATTAATTTACAAAATGCATAAAATAATCGTAAAAAAACAATCTTGTTTGTTAAATTGATATATTGACTTTGTTAGTTTATTATGGTATTATATTGGATATGTGATACAGATGTTTTTCTGTGACGGACTTTTTTGGAGGTTATTCTTATGGAAATATCTCATATTATTATTGATTATAACATAGCTCCAGATGTATTCAAAAGAGTGATTACAGCAAAGAAACTTATTGCATCAGGAAAATGTAAATCGGTTAATGATGCGTTAGAACAAACACAATTGAGCAGAACTACTTTTTATAAGTATAAAAACTATGTTTTTGCCCGTGATGAGATGCAAAGCGGTTCAATTGCAACACTTGCTTTTACGCTTGATGATGTTACAGGGATTCTTTCTGATATATTAAAGGTGCTTGCAGATGGAAAAATGAGTGTTCTTACCATCAACCAGAACATTCCAGTAAACGGAGTTGCAAATATAACGATATCTTTGAGAATTAATGATATATCAACTAATGTTGATGAAATAATTATAAAACTTAAAAAACTTGATGGTGTTAACAAAGTGCATTTGTTGGCAATGTCATAAAGAATGGAGGATTATGATGGCAAAAGCGGCTATTTTGGGACTCGGAACAGTAGGTAGCGGAGTTTATGAAATTCTAAAGAGTAAAAATTTTGAAGCGGCTACAGGTCAGGATATAGAGGTAGGATATATT
>JAZNGS010000170.1:0-7012 GCA_045576555.1 Clostridia bacterium
AGCTTGTCACAAGACTAAAAAAAACCAATGGAATTTTGGTTAATGACGAGTGTGTGACAGTCAGGAAAGTTTTAGAAAAAGGCGATGTTTTAAAGGTTATTCTGACTGATAAAAATTCACAAAACATAATACCAAATGATATACCTCTTGACATTATATATGAAGATATTGATATTTTGGTTGTGAATAAGCCTTTTGGTATGCCGACACATCCTTCGTTTAATCACTATGAGGGTACATTAGCAAATGCAGTTATGCATTATTTTAAGGACACTGATTTTATGTTTTCAGCGGTTAACAGGCTTGATAAGGATACAACAGGTATTGTTATTATTGCTAAAAATCAGTATTCAGCCGGACATTTGAACAGACAGATAATGAATAGGGACATAAAAAAGATGTATATAGCAATATGCAAAGGTGAACTTCCAAAGACACACGACATAATTGAAGCGCCAATAAAAAGAGAAAAGGAAAGCGTTATTAAAAGAGTTGTTTCACCTGATGGTCAGTATGCAAAAACTGAATATTGGGTTTTGGATAAAAAAGACGGATTTTCGCTTGTTAAATTGAAGCCATACACAGGCAGAACTCATCAGCTTCGTGTTCATATGGCGCATATTAATACACCGATTTTTGGTGACTATATTTATGGTGAGGAAATTGTTGGAGAGAGGACAAGACTGCATTGTTACAGTATGGAATTTATAAATCCCTATGGTAATAAGAAAATTATTTTGTCTGCGCCAAAACCAAGTGATTTTTTTGTATAACTATTGATATACCTTTAACTTGCATTTTTTTGCCAAATGCAATATAATCAATATATTAATTCTTGTATTTATAATAAGAAAGATAGGAGAATAAAAATGATAAATAATGAAGAAATGAAGAATCAACTATATTGCGTTTTTGCAGAGCTTGATTCGCCTGAAAAAATTGCTGCTCTTTTAGAGGACTTATGCACACCTAAAGAAATTGAATATATGGCACAAAGAATTGAAGGTGCAAAGTTATTGATGCAAGGTGAATCGTATAATCAGATAATAGGAAAGACAAGCATTTCAACTGCAACACTTGGCAGAATTAACAGATGTATACAATATGGAAATGGCGGATATAATTCTTTGTTAAGAAAATATTTTGAAGATAAAAATGAACTTTAAAATTTGAAAGGATATGACATAATGATTAAGATTGACATTTTTTCCGGATTTTTGGGTGCAGGAAAAACCACACTCATCAAAAAGCTGATTGCAGAAGCATATAAGGGTGAAAAACTTGTTTTGATTGAAAATGAATTTGGCGATATTGGAATTGACGGAGAATTTTTAAAGGATTCAGGAGTTTTAATTAATGAAATGAATTCCGGTTGCATCTGTTGCAGTCTTGTTGGAGATTTTTCAAAGGCATTAACAGAGGTTTGTGAAAAATTTTCTCCTGACAGAATTATAATTGAGCCATCAGGTGTTGGAAAGTTGAGCGATGTTATAAAGGCAGTTAATGATGCAGGAAATTCAGAATTAGTGATAAATGGTCTTGCAACTGTCATAGACGCGTCAAAATGCAAAATGTATAGCAAAAATTTCGGAGAATTTTATAATGACCAGCTAAAAAGTGCCGGATGTATTATTTTAAGCCATACAAACAATATAGCTGATGAAAAACTTGATGGTGCTATTAAAATTATAAAAGAACATAATCACGATGCAGTAGTTATAACAACACCTTGGGATGAGCTTTCCGGAACAGAAATATTGAATGCTATAGAAAAGAAAAATTCAATAGAAGAAGAATTAAAGGAAATGGAAGAACATCACCATTGCCATCATCACGAACACCATCATGAAGAATGCCATTGTCACGACCATGGCGATGAACATCATCACGAGGAATGTCACTGCCACGACCACGAGCATCATCACGAAGAATGCCATTGTCATGACCACGAACACAAACATCACCATCATCACGCAGATGATGTTTTTGCAAGTTGCGGTTTTGAAACAATAAAGAAATTCACAAAAGAAGAAATTAATAAAATTCTTTTAGAATTATCAAATGAAGAAAAGTATGGAACAGTTTTGCGTGCAAAGGGTGTTGTTATGGATAAATCGAGTGATTGGATTCATTTTGATTATGTTCCGAATGAACCTGATGTAAGAAATGGTGCCGCGTCAGTTTGCGGAAGAATTTGCGTTATTGGTGCAAAAATAAATGAAGAAAAGATTAAAGAATTGTTTAATGCATAAGTAGGAGGACAAAATGGAAATTCCGGTATATTTGTTTACAGGATTTTTGGAAGCAGGAAAAACAAAATTTATTCAGGAAACTCTTGAAAACGAAGAATTTGAAATAGGAGAAAACACCCTTGTCATTGTTTGTGAGGAGGGGGAAGAAGAGTTTTTAAAGGATAGGTTTAAGGTAAGCAGGGTTTCTTTTGAATATATAGATAATATTGAACAAATCAATCAGAAAAATTTTTCAAAAATTGCAAAAGAACATAAAGCTCAAAGGGTAATAATCGAATATAATGGAATGTGGCCATTGGATAATTTGTATAGAGCGTTTCCGAGAGATTGGAGTGTTTATCAGGAGATTTTTACTGCTGATGCAAAAACTTTTGCGATTTATAATCAGAATATGAGAAACCTTGTTTTTGATAAGCTCTCAAGTTGTGAATTGGTTATGTTCAACAGGGTTGATATAATGACGGATAAGACTAAACTTCATAAAATTGTGCGTGCTGTGACACCGAGAGCCAATATTGCTTATGAATATACAGACGGTCATGTTGAGGAGGACGATATTGAAGACCCGCTTCCATTTGATGTTGATGCAGATATAATTGAAATAAATGATAATGATTATGCCATATGGTATAGGGATATGTCGGAAAACACTTCAAAATATGTCGGCAAACTTTTGAAATTTAAAGGAATTGTCGGTCGTGATAAAGTGCTTGGAGATAAGGCTTGTATTTTCGGAAGACATGTCATGACCTGTTGCGAAGATGATATTCAATTTTCAGGACTTATTTGTAAGTCAAAAGAAAATATTGATTTAAAAAGCAGAGATTGGGCAATTATAACATCAAAGCTCGTTATAGGTGAGCATAAGGCATATGGAGGAGAAGGACCGATTTTAATTGCACAATCAATAGAACTTTGCGAAAAGCCTGAACAAGAGGTTGCAACATTTATGTAAGAGAGCATTTGCTCTCTTTTTTATTTCATAAATAAAAATATAATCCCGGCAACAAATGATGCCAATGTTCCATAGAGAATAACAGGTCCTGCAATTGTAAAAATCTTTACACCCACACCCAAAACAAACCCCTCGGTTTTTGATTCAATTGCTGGAGATGAAACTGCATTTGCAAAGCCTGTGATAGGAACAAGGGTACCTGCACCTCCATGCTTTGCAATCTTTGGATAAATATCAAGACCTGTTAATAATACACCTATAAAAATCATTGTTATTGAGGTTGCAGCACCTGTTAATTCTTCTGATAAATTGAAAGTTTTATAAAAGTTTAAAAAGATTTGTCCAACAAGACAAATTGTTCCGCCGATTAAAAATGCTTTTATTGAATTTTTAAATACTTTAGATGATGGTGACTTTCTCTCCACTATTTTTTGATATTCTTGCTTTGTTAATTTCTTTGCCATTTCAAAAAATCCTTTCACATATATTTCATATATTTTATTATCTTTGATTTGCCTTAAATTATGAATAAATAATAAATTTTATTTATTTGTGGTAATTTTACTTGATATTGACATTTAAAAGAGTTATACTATAGAATGTAAATTACTGTGCTAATGGAGGCATTTATGTTTGGATATGTGAACATATCCGATGCATCTATTTCAGATGAGGATAAAAAGTTATATTCGGCATATTACTGTGGTTTGTGTAAAGCAATCGGCAAAAAATCGCAGATGATGAGGCTGGGACTCAATAATGATTTGACATTTCTATCAGTCTTGCTTTCAGCCATATACGACCAAGAGCCTCAATTTAAGTATAACTCAAAATGTATGATGCACGGATTTAAAAAGCATGATGAGATAAAACTAAATAGTGTTATAGATTATACATCGGATATGAATATACTGCTTGTTTATTTGAAAATTTGCGATGATGTAAATGATGACGGAAAGCACAAGATTATTCAGCAGGTTTTTAAAAATACATCCGAAAAAATCAAGAGAAAATATCCAAAAATTTCAGAGAGTATTTTGGATAATTTAAATAGACTTTCAAAGTTAGAGCATAATGAGTGCAATGAAATTGACAGAGTTGCAGATTGTTTTGGAAAAATGCTTGAGGCTGTGTTTATTCCTGATTTTATTAGCGATGAAAACACCAAAAAAGTATTATCCTGGATGGGTTATAATATCGGAAGATGGATATATATTGCTGATGCATATGAGGATATGCCAAAAGATAAAAAGAAGAATAGCTATAATCCATTATTAAAAGCAAACTACAAAAGTTTTGTCGATTTAAAAAATGATATATATAATTCAATGACATACACGTTAGCAAATATCGCAAGTGCTTATGATTTATTGGATATAAAGAGAAATGATACATTAATCAGAAATATTTTATATGCAGGTCTGCCATCAAGGCAGGAGCTAATATTTAATAAAACGGAGGAAAAGAATGAATCCTTATGAGATTCTTGGAGTCAGTCCTGATGCTGACGAAGAAACAATTAAAAAGAAATACAGAGAGCTTGTCAAGAAATATCATCCCGACAGATATGTTAATACACCTATGGCAGATATGGCAAGTGAGAAAATGAAACAAATAAATGAAGCATATGATATGCTGACCAATAAAAATACCAATACATCGTCATATGGCGGAGGATATTATGGCGGATACAGCCAGAATTATGATTATTCAAGTGTCAGCTTTGATACGGTAAGAAGATTAATAACGATGAGAAGATTGCAAGAAGCAGAGATTATGCTTTCAAAGCTAAATCATAATGCCGAATGGCACTATTTGATGGGTATTATCTATATGAACAGGGGTTGGTACAGTCAAGGAATGGACTATATTAATAAAGCGATTGAAATGGACCCGACAAATGTTGAGTATCGCTCTGCAACATCGGGCTTTGGCAGGAACTCACAAGATTATCGTGATGTGGTTTTTACCACGAGTTCGCCTATATGCAGTATTTGTCCATCTCTTTGTTTATCGTGGTTATTTTGTAATTGTTGCAGTATTTTCAGGTGTTGCTAGGAAAGAGGGGAAAGAAAATGAGTGAGAAGAAAGAACATATAACTTCAATAGGTGGTCAGGCTATTTTAGAGGGTGTTATGATGAGAGGGCCCTTTAAGACAGCATATGCGGTAAGAAAGCCTGACGGAGAAATCGTTGTTGAAGAAAATGATAATTCAAAAAAGACAAGAGGAAAGTTTTTCAAACTACCGATAATAAGAGGTTGTGTTAATTTTGTTGATAGCCTTGTCATAGGAATGAAAGCCTTGATGTTCTCTGCCGAATTTATTGACCTTGAGGGAGAAGAAGAAACAGAGAGCAAGTTTGATAAATGGCTTGAAGAAAAGTTTGGAGATAAGATTAAGGATATTGTTATTTATGTTGCTATTGCGCTATCAATCGTTTTGAGCGTAGGATTGTTTATATTATTACCATCACTTTTGGCTGATATCATAACTACCATATTTCCAAAACTTGAAACACTAACAAGTATTTTTGAGGGAGTTTTCAGGATACTCATTTTTCTTGGTTATATGGTGCTTGTATCGCAAATGAAGGATATAAAAAGAGTTTTTGAATATCATGGTGCGGAACATAAAACAATAGCTTGTTACGAAAATGGGGAAGAACTAACGGTGGAAAATGTAAAAAAACACTCTCGTTTTCATCCAAGATGCGGAACAAATTTCTTGCTTTTTGTAATGGTTATCAGTATAATTTTGTTTTTCTTTTTACCAAAATTTGACCAATATGGAAAGATAGTTCAAATTCTTTTTAAATTGCTTTCAAGAATTGTGTTATTGCCTGTTGTGGCAGGTCTTTCGTATGAAGTAATCAAGTTAGCAGGAAGAAGTAAATCAAAATGTGTTAAATTTTTTACTAAACCAGGACTCTGGTTACAAAGATTAACCACAAGAGAGCCTGATGATGAACAAATAGAAGTTGCAATCCGCTCAATGAGCGCAGTTATTCCTGAAGATAGGGAGGCTGACAAGTGGTAATTGGTGATGAGCTCTCAAGAGTAATTAAAATTTTGAAAGACAGCGGTAACGACAATCCATACTTTGAGGCTCATTTAATATTTCGCCATATCCTAAATCTTTCACCAACCGATTTGGTTCTGTCGCGAAATAAGGAAATAACCTCTGACAATATAAAAGTGATTGATGAATATGTTGAGCGGAGAGTTCAGGGTGAGCCCTTGCAATATATTCTAAAATCACAGGAATTTATGGGATTAGAGTTCTATGTTGACGAAAATGTTTTAATTCCAAGGCAGGACACTGAAATTTTAGTTGAACATATATTGGAACATTTTAAAGGTAAGGGTATTTCCTGCATTGATTTTGGGACGGGTTCAGGATGTATTGCTATAAGTATAGCTAAAATAAATCAGAATGCATATGTTAAGGCTGTCGATGAATCGAAAAAAGCGTTAGAAATAGCTAAAAAAAATGCTATGGACAATGGTGTTTCCAAAAGAGTGAGCTTTGAGGAAGCAGATATATTCACATATGACTCATATGGGAAATATGATTTAATAGTTTCCAATCCGCCATATATAAAGAGTGAAGATATAGTAGGTCTTGAAAAAAATGTCCGTGATTTTGAGCCTGTATCAGCTTTAGACGGCGGAGATACGGGACTTTTATACTATGAGAGAATTGTAAAAATTGCTCCAAGACTATTAAACAGTAATGGTATGCTTGCTTTTGAGGTCGGCTTTGACCAGGCGCAAGCTGTTAAAAAACTAATGGAAAAAGATTTT
>JAZNGS010000171.1:0-2589 GCA_045576555.1 Clostridia bacterium
GGGGTAAAGAAAGTACCTTCGGGAAGAACATTTAATTATCAAAAAAACAATCCGTATTCAACTGACCATTGGGATGTTAAGGCTGCAGAGGCAGGACAGCTTAATAAATTATACAGAACACTAAATAACGCTTTACATAGCGGAAGAGTATAAGGAGGAATATAAATGTCAAATACAGATTTTAATGTAGGTGCTGGAGTAAAGGCTGCACGAAAATTATTAAGAACATATGTAAATGTAGGCGAAGGAAGTTCGCCTGAATGGTTTTTGGTAGGTTCGGGTATTGAGGACAGTTCAATCGAGCTTAATCCTAATACAGAAACACTAACAGATATTCTTGGCGTTACCACAACGGATGTTACCAAATGGGAGCCAAACCAATCATTTGAGCCATTTACAGTAAAAGGTGGTTCAAAACTTGCATTTATATTGCATCAGATTTGGCTTGACAAGACACCTGAAAAACTTTCACAGTTTGATGTTCTTGTCTGCTATAACTATGTAGGTAATGAAACTGATGGATATGATGCAGAATTGCAGAAAAACTGCACAATTAATATTACAAGTATCGGTGGATCTGCTTATGTAGATATGCCAATTGAGATTTCTTTCTCAAACGACAGTACAAAAGGAACTGTTACATTTACAGATAACAAGCCGAATTTTACAGCGGCGTAAAATAATAGTGGTACCGCCTTGCCGACTTTGGCAGGGCGGTTAATTTATACAAAAGGAGATAGTTTAATATGGCTATGAAATTAAGTACAGGAAAAATAGCTTTTCCTATTGAGTTTGATAATGGGGATAAGCAGAATATATATTTTAATCCAAATGACCCTGACCTTGCGACAAGGCTTATGGCGGCAAAAGATAAAATTTCTGCAAGAATGGAAAGTATGAGTTTTGAAGACTTTGAACTTACCAACGCAGGCGAAGTGGTTGAAATTGAAAATCTTGATGATTTTATGAATTTAACTGAAGAGCAGACAAAGGCAATTACCGAAAGAGCAGAAAAGACCGCAAAGATTGTTACAGACACAAAGAACATTATTTTTGAAGAATTGAATTGCGCTTTTGATAGTGATGTATCAAGTGTGGTATTCAAACATTGTTCGCCTTTTGCAGTTGTAAATGGGGAATATTTTATTATGCAATTCTTAACGGCTATTACTCCCGAAATACAGAAAAACATCAACAAGTCAAACGCAGAAGTCGAAAAGAAAATGGCGAAGCATCTTAACAAGTATTCAAAATGATGTGGAGTTTACCTATATCCGTTGAAATAGACGGCATAAAATATGCTATACGCAACAAGTGTGATTATCGTGTGGTACTTGATGTCATAATAGCATTAAACGATACCGAACTTGAAATGGAAAACCGCATAAGATGTGCGTTATTCATTTTTTATGAGGATTTGACAGGTTGCACCGATTTTGAAACTGCCGCAAGAGAAATGATGAAGATTATCAACAACGGTGAGGAAGAAACCGAACAAGAGCAAACTACAAAACCTAAACTTATGGATTGGAAACATGATTTTAAGCAATTAGCTCCACCTATAAGCCGCACCCTCGGATACGATGTACGAACTCCTGATAAATATACACATTGGTGGACTTTTTTGGGAGGCTATATGGAAATAGGAGAGTGTACTTTTTCTAATATAGTTTCAATCCGCAGTAAAAAAGCAAAAGGCAAAAAACTTGAAAAATGGGAAGAAGAATTTTATCGTGAAAATCGAAAGATGATAGATTTACCTTTGAATTTTACTCAAGAAGAACAAGAGTTGCTTAATGCTGAGTGGTAAATTAAAATAAATATATTGCAAATTCTTTTGTCTTGTGATAAAATGATTTTGCCAAGCTGGTATGAATAAAGTTTGTCTCGAGTGGGTATTTTTATTTTGGTAAAAATACTGCGCTCTGTTTTGTGTACCACTTGAGGCAAAGAGTATACTGGCTTGGCAGCACAGAGCTGCGTGTTTTTCGTGCGTGGCTTATGCTGCGCACTTTTTATTTGCAAATAAATAATATCGGAGGTGAATTTTACATAAACATAGCAGATAAAGGGTGTGTAAAATTTAACAAAAGGAGATTTGTAATTATGAAAAAATTTATTGTGGGTATGATTGCAGGAATAGTGTTAACAAGCAGTATTGCTTTTGCAGTGAACTATGTAGCAGAACCAGCATCATTTAAAGTTTTAGTTAATGGTGAAGAGTTTGTTTCGGATCCTCCAACTTTGGTTGTAGAGGGCAGAACATATTTGCCTTTGAGAGCAATGGGAGATGCATTGGGAGTGCCTGTTAATTGGAATGAAGAGTTGAGACAGGCAGAAGTTGGAATCACATCTAATGTTGATTTGACAGAGGTAAATAATTTTATAATTGATGATGTTTGGAATAATGGTTTTTGGTGGATAAGAAATTATCTTGATGGAAGCTATGAGTATTATCTTGAAGATTATATAAGTACATTTGCAGATTCTGCAGATGAAGAGTTTGATATAAATAAAATAACAAAAGCTGTAAAACAAAGTAAATCCACAATGGACTTATATAATATTCCCCTAAAAGACAATGAAAAA
>JAZNGS010000172.1:0-4644 GCA_045576555.1 Clostridia bacterium
ACTCCTTATATATAATGTAATAAAATCAATTAAATCAGAATATTCTTTATTTTCATAATTTCTGTTTAATAGTTTCATTTCAGAATTTGCCATCATAATTCTCCCTTCGATGAATATTATAACATCAAAGCTGTTTTACTGGCAAAATACTCCCAATATCTTCAGGCATTAGATTATTTAGTGGCTTAATAGTTATTTGATGATTTTGACAAAAATATAACAATCTTTCGTGATTATCTAATTTTTTTATATCTCCATTAACTGCAAGTATATTTTTATCAATCAAACCGCAAATTCCGCCTATAAAGCCACAATCCAATCCTTTTAACAAGATTTGTTTATTATCATAAAACAGTGCATTTAAGCCATTTTTCTCGGCTATTTCTGCAATCTTAATATCAGATGTTATAATAGTATTTTCGTTAATTATACAAACAGAGCATTTTGTGTATCCCTGCTTTACATCTATTAATTTTACACCTTTTGTTTTATAATATTCAAGTATTTGAGAATCAGTGAATTTCAAATTATGGAAAAGAAAATTACCAACTCTTGAGGCATTATATGCAATATCATACGGATATGAGTTTGATAATTCAATACTGCCCGGTATAATTTTGGCATCAGGAAGCACTTTTTGATAATATGGTAAAAGTGTCTTTTCACACACAAATATATCATCACCAAGATGATGTATCTGCATATCAGGATGTCCGTCAACAGCCGGATAAAGATTATTTAATTTAACCGTTTTTATTACATTTATTCCCATTTTAATAAGGGTTTCTTCAGATATTTTGCTTATTCTGTAATCCACAATAACATCTGTGACCTTATCGGTAGGAATGTTTGGAATTTTCAAATATTTAGATTTATTCATTTCCAAGGTAATCAATTGCAACTTGTGCCAAAATCGCAGCGCCAAGCGACAGAGAGCTTTCATCAATATTAAACTTCGGACTATGCAAAGGATTGTTTATTGTATCATTTCCGACACCTAATTTAAAGTAAGATGATGGAACCAATTTTGCAAAATAAGCAAAATCATCACCGGTCATTGGTGATTTTTCAAGATAAATAGTTTCTTTAAATCCTGATATTTTTTTTGATGCATTAATAACTAATTCATTCATATTTTCATCATTTATCAATGGCGGAAATAATCTTTTGAAATTATAATCATAGGCACAATTAAATTCTTTTGCAATCACATCAACACAATTTCCAATTATAATTTCAATTTTTGAACGAATTTCCTCCGATAATGACCTGACAGTTCCCATTATTTTTGCAGATTGAGGAATAATATTCCAAGAATTACCTGCATTTACAGAGCAAACCGAAACAACACAATCAGAGTTAGCCAACGAATTATCAGAAAATATTGTTTTTAGCTTTGAAATAATAGCTGCTGCAGGAATTATCGGATTGTTACAGTCATCAGGGCAAGCACCATGCCCCCCTACCCCATTTATAGTTATTGAAAACTCATCAGGAGATGCGGCAATTGCACCATTTTTTAAGAGCAATGTTCCTACCTTTGCCAAAGGCTCAACATGAAGACAGACTGCAGCAGTCACTTTCGGACTTTCCATAACCCCATCGTTAATCATAGGAAGAGCTCCACCATCCCCCTCTTCGCAAGGTTGGAAAACAACTTTAACATTACCGTTTAGCTCCATTTCCTTTAAAATCATACACATACCTAAAAGACAGGTTGTGTGTGCATCATGACCGCAAGCGTGCATCTTTCCTACATTTTTTGATTTATAAGGTATATCATTCATTTCAGTAATAGGTAGTGCATCAATATCTTCGCGGACTAAAAGTGTTTTATCATCACTTTTACCTCTTATAATACCAACAATACCTGTGTTTGCGAGCCTGTAATGTTCAATTCCCATCAAATCTAATTGGTTTTCGATATATGATGCAGTTTCATATACATCAAAGTCAAGTTCAGGAATTTGATGCAAATCTCGTCTTATTTTAATAAGTTTATCACTTATTTCTTGTGCTTTTTTGTAAGTCATTTAATCACCCTATCATATTTTCAAATTCTTCTTCAGTAATTACTCTAACTCCAAGTTTATTTGCTTTTTCAAGTTTACTGCCTGCTTCTTCGCCTGCAAGAACAAAATCAGTATTTTTAGATACACTGGAAGATGTTTTTCCTCCAAATTTTTCTATTATATCACTTGCTTCTTTTCTTGTAAATTTAGAGAGTGTACCTGTTAAAACAAATGTTTTTCCGTCAAATCTAAAATCATCGCTTTGTTCTTCTACTTCATCAATCATATTTATTCCCACAGTTTTAAGCTTTTCTATAAGCTCTATATTTTGTTCCTGTGAAAAAAATTCCTTAATGCTCATTGCCATTACATTTCCAATATCAGATATTTGAGTAAGTTCGTCAACGGAAGCATAAATAAGAGCATCAATCGATTTATATTTTTTAGCAAGAATTTTTGCTGCTTTTTCACCTATATGACGAATGCCCAAAGCATATATCAAACGATATAATTGATTGGATTTCGATTTTTCAAGTGCATTTAAAAGATTTAGAGCAGATTTTTCGCCCATTTTATCCATATGAGCTATGTCCATAGCTGATAGACTATATAGGTCTGCAGCAGTAGAAATCATTTCTCTGTCCAGCATCTGCTCAATTATTGAAGGGCCTAAACCATCAATATCCATCGCGTCGCGTGAAACAAAATGAATTATGTTTCTTAATCTTTGAGCCGGACAGTTAACACCTGTGCATCTGTGCGCCGCCTCCCCATCTTCTCTTATTACCTCGGCACCACATTCAGGACAAACTTCAGGCATTTCAAATGAGATTTCGTCACCATTTCGCTCATCAAAAACCACCTCAACAACTTCAGGAATAATATCCCCTGCCTTCTGAATTACAACAGTATCACCAATTTTGATATCTTTTTCGACTATATAATCAAGATTATGGAGAGTTGCACGTGAAACTAACGAACCCGCAATCCTGACAGGTGTCAAAACTGCAAGTGGAGTAAGGACACCTGTTCTTCCAATTTGAATTAATATATCTTCAATTTTTGTTTTTTGTTTTTCAGCAGGAAATTTATATGCAATTGCCCATTTAGGATATTTTGATGTTGAGCCAAGTTCGTTTCTTTGATTAAAATCATTCACCTTTACAACAGCACCGTCGATGTCAAAGTACAATTCTCCTCTTTGTTCCCCGATTTCTAAAATCCTTTTATATGCATTAGAAATTGAATGATACTCTGCAAAGTTATCAATAACCTTAAAGCCTTGTTCTCTTAAAAATTTTAAGGAATCAAGATGGTTTGAAAATTCAACACCACTAATTTGTTGAATATTAAAAACAAAAATATCAAGGTTTCTTGTTGCAGTGATTTTTGAGTCTAATTGACGGAGTGAGCCTGCCGCCGCATTTCTTGGATTTGCAAACAATGGCTCCTCCAATGCTTCGCGAGACTCATTAAGTTTTATAAAGTTATCTCGAGACATAAACACCTCTCCGCGAACTTCTAAATAAGGAATTTTGTCCTTTAATATCATTGGTATTGATTTAATTGTTTTTAAGTTTTCTGTAACATCTTCTCCGACAGTTCCGTCACCTCTTGTTGAGCCTCTCAAAAATTTTCCATCAACATATTCCAATGAAACTGACAAACCATCTATTTTATGCTCAACAACATATGAATAATCAGAAATTTGTGACGAAACTCTTTTATCAAAATCATTAATTTCTTCTTCACTGAATGCATCCTGTAAGCTTTCCATTTTAACTTGATGAACAACCTCATCAAATTCTTTCAACACAGCACCACCAACACGTTTTGTTGGTGAAATTTCAGATGCAAACTGAGGATATTCATTTTCCAATTTCTCAAGCTCAACAAGCATTTTATCATATTCAAAGTCAGAAATTTCAGGGTTATCTTCAACATAGTATTTATGTGAATGATAATTCAAAAGATTGGTTAATTCTTCAATCCTTCTCTTTATATTTTCCAAAATTTTAACTCTCCTTTTCTTCCGGTAATAATTGTAAATTTCCATCTGTGCCGAAATAATGCGGTACATCACCGACAATAACAGTTTCTGCAACAGGAATAATGTCATGAATAATTTCTGAGTGAACAACAGTTGCACATCTAATTGAAATTGTCACATATGCTTCTATGAAGATTTTGTGTCTTACCTGATTAATTCCTGTTGATTCAAATGCATCATTAAAAACAAGGTCGGTCACCTCTGCTGAATGCATTTTAATATCAATCATTGGTCCTATGCCATGAAAAATTATATTATCCGAAACGCTTCCAATTGGTATCGACAAATTTTCTGATTTGCATTTATCAAGTACCTCTTGGAGTTTAATTGACAATTCTGCTTTAACTTTATTCATCAAAGCTGAATTTGTTTGTATTGAGGCAATAATATCATTTTTATTATAGGATAATTCAACAAAATCAGTATAATCAAAATGATTATCAGAAAAATAATCAGCTACAGTATAATTTATTGCATCAGAGCCTATATTTATTGCATATGGAGCATAGGAATTTATGAAAGCATACTCAAGCATATAAATTACATAGGCCATAAAAGCAAACGACATTAAAAATATTATGT
>JAZNGS010000173.1:0-4918 GCA_045576555.1 Clostridia bacterium
TTTGACTGGACAAACGGAAAGTTCCCTGAATTTACCGAACCTGATGAAAGCTATCATGGTGTTACATATACTGAAAGATTTGGTATTGAGGGTGCCTACATCACAAAGGCAACAGCTCAGCTCATGAGAGATTTGGGAACCACTCCTGCACCAATGAGTGCATATCTTCTAAATCTCGGTTTGGAAAGTTTACATGTCAGAATGGACCGTCATTGTGAAAATGCATTGGCAATTGGTAAATATCTTGAAAATAATGATAAAATTTCATGGGTATTCTACCCAAATCTTGAGTCATGCCCTGACTATGAACTTGCTCAAAAGTATCTTCCACACGGAAGCTGTGGTGTAATCAGCTTCGGAGTTAAGGGCGGAAGAGAAAATGCCAAGAAATTTATGGAAAATCTTAAAATAATTGCTATAGAAACTCATGTTGCAGATGCTCGTTCTTGTTGCCTGCACCCTGCAACTGCAACACATCGTCAATTATCAGATGACGAACTTGTTGCTTGTGGAATTTCTCCTGATCTTGTAAGACTTTCTGTTGGTATAGAAGATGTTAATGACCTTATAGCTGACATTGAACAGGCTCTTAATGCAATATAATACGGAGGTAGAAAAATGCCTATTAAAATACCAAATGACTTGCCTGCTGTTCAAACTCTTGCAGACGAGAATATATTTGTAATGACTGAAACCCGTGCTATAACACAGGATATCAGACCACTTAAAATTCTATTGCTTAATTTAATGCCAAAGAAAATTGAAACCGAAACCCAAATTTCAAGAATTCTTGGTAACACACCATTACAAATCGAATTAACTTTAATAAGAACTGAATCTCATACACCACAAAACACAACTCAAGAGCATTTATTAGCTTTTTATAAAACTTTTAATGATGTGAAGAATGAGAACTATGATGGTATGATTATCACAGGTGCACCTGTTGAGCTATTAGATTTTGAAGAAGTTGATTATTGGGATGAGCTATGCGAAATAATGGATTGGAGCAGAACTCATGTTCATAGCACAATGCATATATGCTGGGGTGCCCAGGCAGGACTATACCATCATTACGGAATAAAAAAATATCCACTTGATAAAAAGATGTTTGGCGTTTTCCCGCATAAAGCCGATTATGCTCAATCAATGCTTTTGCGTGGTTTTGATGATGAATTTCATATTCCTCACTCTCGTCACACAACGGTAAACAGTCAAGAAATTGAGGCAGTTCCTGAACTAAAAATTTTAGCATCATCCGAAGAAGCAGGCATTTGCATTGTTTCTGCTAAAAGTGAGCGACAATTCTTTGTTATGGGACACGCAGAATATGACCCTTTGACTCTTGATGCTGAATACAGAAGAGATTTAAATGCCGGTCTTGAAATTGAAATTCCAAAAAACTATTACAAAGAAAATAATCCTGACAAACCGCCTGTCGTTCGCTGGCGTTCATCAGGAAATTTACTTTTTACAAATTGGCTTAATTATTTTGTATATCAATCAACTCCATACGATTTGAATGATCTAAAATAATCATTTACCTAGTTTTAAATAATTTAGAGAAAACATAAATCCGTCAAGTGCTACTGTCATAACATCTCCGCCTATTGGCTGACCTTTTACAGACAGTACATTTGCACGGATTTCTTTTTCTTCTCTTTCATCAGGAAAATTAGTCACTATATAAGTTGATCTAATCGCCTTTTCACCTTTATACTCTGATATATCAAGTCCGGCAAGTTTTTGTAAATCATTATAATTATTATAAACTTCATCAAATATCTTTGGTATTTCTACTTTTTCCCTTTCAATACATTCCCCTGTCACTTCCCAACCAAACTCGTTCAAAAATTCAATATTTGCTGAATCCTCATCTTTAGCTAAAGCAACACAAATAATTCCAATAGTCAACATAACAATTACTGTTATAAAATATGCCATTTTTTTCAAAATCTCACCCCTTATAAAATTTCTCTATTACAATATATTAGACTTTTCTTATATTTATGAAATTGATTTATGTTAACATAAATCAGATAAAATGAATATTATGTAAAGACAGATATTATGTCTGTAAAAAATATAAGGAGAGATATTATGGCAGAAATTATGAAACCTTCCTCATGTCCACTAAAAGATTGTGGCTGTGTAGGATATGCATATGTACCAATTCAATACTTGGACACAGTTTTCTCTGCTTGCGAAAGTCTTGAGAATGGCACTCTGTTCCCCGAATTGAAACTTACAATCGAAGAATACGGAAAAGTATGCAAAAAAACAGGAGGTATTATGTGATGAACAGAAAAACTCTTTTATGCCAACTGCAATCTTATAACTTTGCAGCATATGATATGCTTTTGTATCTTGATACTCACCCGAACGACAAAAAAGCTTTTAGACTTTTTAAGGAATTAGTTGCAAAAACAAAAGAACTTAAGGAAGAATATCAGGAGAAATATGGTCCATTGTCAGCCTATGCAACAGCTGATAACGACACATTTAATTGGCTTGAATCTCCATGGCCATGGGAAAAGGAGGCAAATAAATAATGTTTTCATATCATAAATTTTTACAAAGACCAATTAATATTAAAAGGCCAAATCCAAAACTTGCCAATATCATTATCACACAATATGGCGGAGCGTACTGCAAATGTTTGAGTTAGGCTCCCTTGCCTAAAGGGAGCTGTCAGCGAAGCTGACTGAGGGATTCATGCTAATGCCGCCAAAACACGCATTTAAGACGTTTTTCGCCATCTCCGCCTTTTACTATTTTTTTGAAAATGGTCCTTGCCATATTGTTCTTTTCCATATTACTTACATCAGCATCTTTCAAAACTTCGGTCAATCTGCGAAGTTCTTTTTTGTTTAGCTTGACTTCTTCTTTTGTTTCTTCCTCCTGAGCTTGCTCAAGCATTTCTTTCAGCTTATCAATTTCATCCGTGATAGCTTTTTTCTTTGCTTTGTACTCTTCAAGAGTATCTACGCCATCTTCATAAGCAAGCTTTACTCGTTCTAAACGGATTTCAAGTCTTTGGATTTGTGCAGATATAATCCTATCGTCATCGTTGATATTTACTTCCCGGGCAGAATTAGGCTCGGCAAAATCAAGTTCAACATTTGGGAGTTCTATTTCGGATAAAATGTTAAGAATGATATTGGCTATTTTTTCTGCCTTTATATAACCAACTCCGTCGCATTTTCCTCTGCTACGTTCTGAACAACCGAAGTATCCGCCCTGATAAGACAAAACTTTTCCGCATTTCTCACATCTTAATAATCCGGTCAACCAGTGAGATAAATCTTTACGATCGGAATTATAATACTTACCATACTTTTCTTTTTGCTTAGCTAATCTTTCCTGTGTCTTATCCCAGGTTTCCATATCTATAATAGGTTCGTGATGTCCATCGCTGATAATCATATCTTCCAAATTATAGTTTCTTGACCGTTTACCGTTTGGACTCCAACATATTTTGCCTATGTACAACATATTATGAAGCCAATAGTCTATGGTTCTGTTTTCAATCTTACAATTCCGATGTGTCTTTATTCCCATAGCATTCAGTTCTTTTGCAATTGTTAAAAAGCCCTTTTTGTTTAGATAGTCATTAAAAACTTTACGAATAATCTCTGCTTCTTCAGGAACAATCACATATTCACCATTTTCAACCTTATAGCCAAATCCGGGAATAGAAAGAACACCGCCTCTTTTTGCCTTTTCTGTCATCCCTCGTTTTACTTCTTCAGCAAGGTTGATACTGTAAAATTCGTCCATTGCTTCGATAATAGCTTCTATAAGGATAGATAATTTATCATCACCTATATCCTCACTAACTGAAACAACATCAATATTACGCTCTTTTCTGAGCATAGATTTATAGACAATGCTGTCTTCACGATTTCGTGCAAATCGACTGAATTTCCAAACTAATATAACGTCAAACGGTTTCGGATTACATTTTGCCAAACCTATCATTTCATTAAATGCAGGTCTGTTTTTTGTTTTTCTTCCGCTGATGCCTTCATCTACAAATATAAATTCTTCAGGCAATAAAATTTGATTTTTTTCCGCATAGAGTTTTATTTTTTCCAACTGACTGTCAGGGCTGTACTCAAGCTGATCATCAGTAGAAACTCGTATGTAAGCTGCCGCTACTTTCATTTTGTTTAACCTCCTTCCCTGAAAAAAACGGCAACTACTTATTCTATACGATTATTGTATCAATGCCGCTTTTTGAAATTAAATTTTTTTGCTCATAATTTTAATTTTTTGGTTATAGTATTCGCTCAATGCTCGTTCCTCCATATCTTTTTTCCATTGTTCCAATTCATCTTCATTTAAGTTTGAGAGCATTACATCCTGCTCTTCACCACTTGCTACGAAGAATTCAATTTTATATTCATCCATTTCTACCACCTCTCATAATTTTATGTTTTACTTTTCACTTAAATAACAATGTACAAACCGTGTTTTGAGCATAAAAAAAACGACCGGCATAACCGATCGTTAAACACAAAAGGTGCAAAAGTTTTTCCAATATTTTTTAATTTAACCATATAGCCAAACTGCAACAATTCCTAAAATAATTGTTGCGGCTGCACTTAAAACGCCATCCCATAAACTTGCCAAATTTGCTGTCATCCAACAACAATTTGCACATAATAATCCAATAATACCAAAGAACGCTAATCCTATTACCGAAAATATTGCTAATTTTATAAAGCGACCATTTTTGACAACTTTATATTTTCCCTTGACTTTTTTCTTATATCTCATTGTTGCTCACCTTTCAACTCAATGCTTAGTTTTCCAACAAATCCTCTATCTTACATCCAAGTGTTTTTGAAAGTGCAAGAAGAGATGTTGTTGCAGCTTTATTTATATCTTTTGCTTTCAGTTCGTACTGTTGCAA